>BNXT01000040.1 GCA_025999775.1 Bacteroidia bacterium
ATTTTGTGTTATGCGAAAAATATTGAAAACACTGAAGTAATTGGAATTCCTGTAGGTAATGAAGACCGATATAAATCACAAGATGAATATGTTGCTGAACGTGGAAAGTATTACTTACAAAAACTTGGAATGGGGACAATACAATATTCTATTTCTTTAGATTACCCTATTGAAACACCTGACGGATTGACTGTGATACCTGCTGATAACAACAGTGGGAAAAAAGCTTGCTGGCGTTGGTCGAAAGCCAAGTATGAATGGGGTAAACAAAATGGGTTTGTTGAAATCAAGAAAGACAATAATGGCGTTTGGATTGTATATACTAAACAGTATCTTAATTGTGACAATGAAGGTACTATCATTAATCGAACACAACGACCAATGGGAATTATCAACGAATATTCCAGCACGCAGTCTTCAAAATTATTAGAAACGATGGAACTTCAAAATACTTTCAACTACTCAAAGCCTGTTGATTTAATTAAGTACCTCTTAAGTCGAATATCTTTAGATGAGGAATTCATTCTCGACTTTTTCTCTGGCTCTGCTACTACAGCCCATGCCGTAATGAAACTAAACGCAGAAGACGGTAACAATCGTAAATTTATTATGGTACAACTTCCCGAAGCGACTGATGAAAAGAGCGAAGCCTTCAAAGCAGGCTACAAAAATATTTGTGAAATAGGCAAGGAACGTATTCGTCGTGCAGGCTCAAAAATTGAAGAAGAATATGCTAAAAAAGCGGATATATTCACAGAAGGCGAAAAGAAATTGGATACAGGTTTCCGCGTTTTCAAACTTGACAGTACCAATATGAAAGATGTCTATTACAGTGCCGGAGAGTATCAACAGAAAAATTTGTTGGATTTAATAAGCAATATCAAAGACGACCGCACGGATTTAGATTTACTCTATGGCTGTTTGATTGATTGGGGCGTTCCACTATCATTGCCGCATAAACAGGAAAAGATAAACGGGCAAACTGTTCATTTTGTGAATGAAACAGACCTAATCGCCTGTTTTGATGAAAATGTATCGGAAGAAACCATTCGTACCATAGCCAAACGCAAACCTATACGAGTTGTTTTTCGGGATGCTTCGTTCAAGGATAGTGCGGATAAGATTAATGTTACGGAGATATTTAAGGCGATTTCGCCGGAAACGACTGTGAAAGTGATTTAGTGTTTAGTTAGTAGTTAGTAGTTAGTAGAGTTTAGTTATTAGATATGGATAAGGAAAATACGGTACGATATAAGAGTAAGAGGTTTGCGGTAAGAATCGTAAACTTGTATAGATACTTGTGTGATAATAAAAGAGAATTTGTTTTATCTAAACAGATTTTGCGGAGTGGAACAAGCATTGGTGCTAATTTAGCGGAAGCCGAATATGGTATCAGTGAAAAAGATTTTTTGGCAAAAGTATATATTGCATTGAAAGAAGCTGCAGAAACAGTTTATTGGTTAGACCTTCTGTTTGAAACAACATACATTAATCAGAGTGAATATGAGTCAATAAAAAGTGATTGCGAGGAAATACTAAAGATGTTGAAATCAACCACTAAAACGTTGTCAAAAAAACTAAACTCTAAACTCTAATAACTATGAGACTAAAATTCAAACACCAACGTTTTCAGGCGGATGCAGCAAAAGCAGTATGTGATGTTTTTGCTGGACAACCCTATAAAACAGTAAATTATGCCATTGGTAAATTTTTAGTATATTAAGAGTTATGAAAAAAGTAATTAATGACGATTCGGGAAAATTTGATTTTCAAGAGTATATTGAAAATTTGGTACAAAAACCGGAAGCTTTCGATATAGAATACAAAAGTGCTGCCGGAGGCTTCCCCGGTAGCTTTTGGGATACTTATTCTGCTTTTGCCAATTCGCAGGGAGGAACTATTGTTTTGGGCGTTAAAGAAAAGGATGACTGTATTATAATAGAAGGACTTACGGAAGAGCAAATTTCTAAATACAAAAAAGATTTTTGGAATAGTATCAATAATAAAAGTACCGTTTGTGTCAATTTACTTAAAGAAGATGATGTATTAGTTGGTGATTATCATGGCTGTGCGTTAATGGTATTCTATATTCCTCGCGCAAACAGAACTCAAAGACCGGTCTATCGAACAACGATTCCCTATAATGGCACTTTTAAACGAAACAATGAGGGCGACTACAAATGTACGGAGCATGAAATCCAACGAATGTTTGCCGATGCCGATGATACTATGCCGAGAGATGGACGAATTTTAACCGGATACTCTATGGATGATATTGACACTGATACACTCAAACAGTATCGCCGGCTTTTTAGTGTCAGCAAGCCGAATCATCCATGGTTGGTGTTGGAAGATTTGCCTCTTTTGAAAAAATTAGGCGGATATAGAATAGATAGGGAAACGAAGAAAGAAGGTTTTACGCTTGCCGGATTATTGATGTTTGGAAAAATAGAGAGCATCAACGACCCGGCTTGTGCGCCAAATTATTTTCCCGATTATCGTGAAGTATTAACAGAAAATCCAAACATCAGATGGACATATCGCATTTGTCCGGATGGAACTTGGGAGGCTAATTTATTCCAATTTTTCAAAAAAGTATTGCCACGAATGACTTCTGTGCTACCGAAGCCTTTCCGACTTGAGAATAATATCAGAATAGATGAATCGCCTGCTCATGTGTCTGTAAGAGAGGCATTTATAAATTGTCTGGTGCATGCCGACTACTCCGTCAATGCCGGTATCGTTTTAGAGCACAAAGTGGATAGGTTTATTTTTTCTAATCCGGGGAATATGCTGATTTCCAAAGCGCAATATTATGAAGGAGGCGAAAGTGTCTGCCGAAATAAATCATTGCAGCAGATGTTTATGCTTATTGGTTCTGCGGAAAAAGCCGGAAGTGGGGTAGATAAAATTTTATCAGGCTGGAGAGAAGTTAATTGGCAAAAACCATACGTAGAAGAAAAGGTTAATCCGGATAAAGTCGTATTGCTTTTACCGATGGAAAGTCTTTTGCCTCAAGATGTAAAAGAACAGTTAATCGAAATATTCGGAAAAGAGATAGAAAACATTGGATATGAAAAGCTTGTAGCATTGTCTATCGCTTGTGCAGAAGGAGAAGTGAACAATGATAGATTGCAATATCTAATAGACAAACACAGCAGTGATATATCAAAAATTTTGAAAGACCTTTGCAATCTTGGATTTCTATATGCAACCGGTAAAGGGCGTGGTACAAAATATTATTTGACTAATAGTGTTGGAAATGTTGCAACCTCTGGCGGAAATGTTGCAACCTCTGGCGGAAATGTTGCAACCTCTGGCGGAAATGTTGCAACCTCTGGCGGAAATATTGCAACCTCAATGGATAAAAAGTATTTAAAGAAGGAGAAATTAGAATCATTGATTATGAATATATGCGTTGATTTTACATCTTTAGATGAAATTGCATCTATTATTCAACGGAATATTCGTTATTTGAATAATCATATTATTCCACAAATGGTGCAAGAAGGTAAATTAGAGCGTCTTTTTAGCGATAAGAATCATCCAAATCAAAAGTACAAAACAAAATGAAGTTAAAATTCAAACACCAACGTTTTCAGGCGGATGCAGCAAAAGCTGTATGTGATGTTTTTGCCGGACAGCCCTATAAAACAGCGAACTATGTCATTGACCCGGGTGCACTTGGTCAGATTCAATATGATGCCGATTATTATACCGGTTTTAAGAATCATCCGATTATACCTTCTTTGACCGACAATATCATATTGGAACACATTCAGCAAATTCAACGCGGTCAACATATCAAACCTTCCGGCAGTTTGGTTGGGAAGTACAACTTAACCATTGAGATGGAAACCGGTGTTGGCAAAACTTATACCTATATCAAAACCATTTATGAATTAAACAAGCAATATGGTTGGACGAAGTTTATCGTGGTTGTGCCGAGCGTGGCTATCCGCGAAGGTGTGCACAAAAGTTTTGAGATAACGCAAGAGCATTTTGCCGAAGATTACAGCAAGAAAATACGGTTCTTTATATACAATTCCAAAAATCTGACCGATATAGAACATTTTGCAAGTGATAGTGCCATCAATGTAATGATTATCAATTCGCAAGCCTTTAATGCTACCGGCAAAGATGCCCGCCGCATTGATATGAAGTTGGATGCTTTCAAAAGTCGTCGCCCGATTGAAGTGATTGCCAAAACCAATCCCGTTTTGATTATTGACGAACCCCAATCGGTGGAAGGTGCAAAAACCAAAGAAGGGCTAAAGAAATTCAATGCTCTGCTCACGTTGCGCTATTCAGCTACCCACCGCAAAGACAGCATCTATAACATGATTTATCGCTTGGATGCTATGGAGGCATACAATAAGCGATTAGTAAAAAAGATTGCGGTGAAAGGTATTTCGGTAAGCGGCACAACAGCTACGGATGGCTATGTCTATCTGCAAAACATCAACTTATATAAAGATAAAAATCCCACAGCCCATATTGGTTTTGAGAAAAAAGGTGCGGAGTCCGTTCGTAAAGTAGTGTTAATGTTGAGCAAAGGAGATAATCTTTACGATAAATCGGGAGGCTTGGAAGAGTACCGCAACGGATATATTATAACAGATATTAATGGACAAAATAACTCCGTAACTTTTCAAAACGGCAAAAAACTATACACCGGAGATGTAGAAGGCTCTGTCAATGAAAACCAATTAAGGCGCATCCAAATCCGCGAAACCATCCTTTCCCATATAGACAAAGAACGTGAATTGTTTCATAGGGGCATCAAAGTATTGTCTCTTTTCTTTATTGATGAAGTGGCAAAATACAGGTTATACGACCCGGAACGCAATGGCGAATATGCTGATATATTTGAAGAAGAATACAACGACATTGTAAATAATCTGAATCCCTCTCTATTTGACCAACAGGAATATCTTGATTTTCTGAAAAGTACCGTAGCAACAAAGGCTCATGCCGGATATTTCTCAAAAGATAATAAAGGAAAACTGACGGACAGCAAATTAGAACGCGGAACAAAAGAATCGAATGATGTGGATGCTTACGATTTGATTATGCGTAACAAAGAACGATTGCTTGACAGAAAAGAACCTGTGCGGTTTATCTTTTCTCACTCTGCCCTTCGCGAAGGTTGGGATAATCCGAATGTTTTCCAGATTTGTACGCTTAAACAAAGTAGCGCCGAAGTTCGCAAACGCCAAGAAGTGGGACGTGGGTTACGCCTGTGCGTAAATTCACAGGGAGAACGGATGGATGTTGCTACATTAGGCGAGGAAGTCCATGATGTAAATGTACTTACCGTCATCGCCAGCGAATCGTATGAATCATTTGCCAAAGGTTTGCAAACGGAACTGGCGGAAATTATTTCAGACCGACCACTTAGGGTTGACATTCAACTATTCAACGATAGAATTATCAAAACAGCAGAGGGCGAAACAACGGTTGTAACCAAAGATATGGCGCAAACGATATATGATTCTTTGGTAGAAAATCAATATGTCAGAAAAGGCGAACTCACCGATAAGTATTACGATGATAAAAAGCAAGGCGTTTTAAGTTTTGATGATGAAATTGCTGAGTATAAAGAATCTATTGTAGATATTTTGGATTCCGTATATGATGCGAAACAATTAACTCCCGAAAACGCCCGTAAAAACAATGTAGAATTGCATTTCAGAAAAGAGAACTTCGAGCGTAAAGAATTTCAGGCATTGTGGAAGTTGATTCGTCCCAAATCGGCTTATATGGTAAAATTTGAAGGCGAAGAATTAGTAAACAAAGCCATTGCTGTGCTAAACAGCAAATTGCAAGTCTCTAAGATATATGTTAAGATTACCGAAGGAGTAATGCATAACATCCAATCTAAAGAGGCTTTGCAGACAGGGCAAGCGTTTGATGCCAATAAAACAAAATCCGAGAAAGTAGAACTAACATCCAATAATGCAGTCAAGTACGACCTCATAGGCAAGATTACAGAAGATACAGGCTTGACACGCAAAACGATAGTGGAGATTCTCAATGGCATTGAAAAACCAGTATTTGACAAATTCAAAGATAATCCCGAAGAGTTTATCATGAAAGCTGCCGAACTGATTAATGAACAAAAGGCAACGGTTATCGTGCAACATATCGCCTACAATAAATTAGACGAATGTTATGATTCATCCTTGTTTACAGACCCGACTATCAAAGGGCAAAACGGCATAAATGCAATGAAAGCAGAAAAGCATTTGTACGACTATGTTGTATATGATTCTCCACACACCGAACGTCCTTTTGCCGAAGAGTTGGAAAAGCGGGAAGAAGTCGCCGTTTATGTGAAACTTCCTCGTGGTTTCTATATCAATACACCAGTAGGAAAGTATAATCCCGACTGGGCGATTGCGTTCAACGAAGGAACGGTCAAACATATCTACTTTGTTGCAGAAACCAAAGGAGATATGTCGTCTCTTGAGTTACGAGAGGTGGAAAGTGCAAAAATATCTTGTGCAAGGAAACACTTTGAAGCTATCAGTAGTGACGAAGTGAGATATGATGTTGTGAGTTCGTATGAAGAATTGTTGAAAGTTGTAAGATGAAAAATAAATCACAATGCTGTTGCCCGCAAGCATTTTGCCAAAATCAGCGATGGCAACGTGAAATACGATGTGGTAAACAGTTTTGAATCAATAACGCGATGAGAGTTAAAAATAATAGTTTTTACTCGCATAAACTCAAACGATATGACAGACCCAATAAAAAATAACATAGAAAAATTAGAAGTCGGATACGTTTTTACGTCTGACGAGGTTTCGGGCGAATTAACTTCTCCGTCTTATATCAGCAAAAAATTGAACAGTTTTGTTGCAAATGGTTACATTCGCAAACTTTCAAAAGGACGTTTCTATAAACCTGAAATCAGTGAATTTGGCGAACTGCCTCTTGCCGATTATGAAGTGGTTAAAGATTTACTCGTTAAAAACGGCAAACCTATCGGTTATATCACAGGTTATTCGGTGTTTAATAAATTTTTGCTGACCACACAAGTGTCAGCTATTATGCAAATTAGCACTCGCAAAACCAAACCTAATATTGTTCGCGGAAGATATAAAATTGACTTTGTTAAACAGGACAATATAATTACAAAAGACAACATTCCGCTTTTGCAACTACTTGACTGTCTGCGGTTTTTCAAAAAAATTCCTGATACCACAGCCGATAAATCTTGCACAAGGTTACTACAATTACTCGCCGAACTTGACCAAGCACAAATAAAAGAAGTCAAAAAATTAGTGTTAAATTACACTCCGCAGGCAGTTGCTCTGCTTGGCGCAATGCTTGAAATGCTTAAGCCACAGGAAGATACAGCATTATTACTAAAATCGCTAAATATAATGACAGAATACAAACTTGGTATTTCGCAAAACATTTTGTTGAATCAAAAAAAATGGCATATACGATGAATTTACACGAAAATAGAGAAATATTTTTGCAATTAATTCGCTTGGCAGCAGCGCATTTTAATATGGCGACAATTTATATTGAGAAGGATTATTGGCTCTCTTATTCCCTGCAACGAATGGCAAAAAACAAGAATGCCGACAAAGTTGTTTTCAAAGGCGGAACAGCACTTGCCAAAGCATATCGGCTAACTAACAGATTTTCTGAAGATATTGATATTGCTGTGATAGAGGCACTTTCGATGACAGGTAATCAACTCAAAATGCTGATAAAACGACTTGCCAAAGATATGGCAGATGGCTTGGAAGAAAATGTCGTGAAAGGCATAACAAGCAAAGGTTCAAGGTTTTACAAGACAATTTACAACTATCCGTCAATCGTTGATATTGCACAACAACCCACTGTAAAACAGGGGCAAATGCTTATTGAAATCAATACTTACGCCAATCCTTATCCATACATAAAACAAGAAATAACGTCATTTATCGCAGATTATTTAGCAAGCATAAACCGCCACGATTTGGTTGAGCAATCCGACTTAAAACCATTCATAATCAATGTTTTAGATAAACGCCGTACAATCGTAGAAAAAACAGTTTCACTGTTACGATTTTCGTTTTCGGAAAATATAACCGTAGCACTTTCAGGCAAAATCCGACATTTTTATGATTTGTATTATTTGCTAAATGCCAATGAATGTGCAGAATACGTTAAATCTTCCGCTTTTTACGGTGATTTACAGGAACTTTTTGCCAACGACCAAAAAGAATTTGACACTCCGCTTGGTTGGACGGAAAAAACAATCGCCGAATCGCCTTTGTTGTATGAATTTCCAACACTTTGGCAATCGTTACGTTTAATCTATCAGACAGAATTGCGACCATTAGCATACACCGAAATCCCTGACGAAAAAAACATTGAAAACACAATTTTGCAACTGATAGAACGAATAAAAGAGGGCAGTTGATAACGAGCGGTTTTTTGCTATGCCTGCCGTACTCCCGCAGAAACGTTAGTGATAATACTAAATCCTATTTACTGTAAATTTTAATACTTGCTACAGATTTCACAAGCAAACTTATTGCTTCGGGAACTATAGTGAAAAAAGCGCAACTATTCTATAATTCCAAAGAAGATTTGTTGCAAGGCGCAACTTGGCTACTGCGGAATTTTCCAAATTTGAGCGAAACAGAATATTATTCTTATTTTAGTCAGACAAAAAAAATTGTTGCAATATATAATCAAAATGTAAGTGAAGACAATTTAATAGAATTTGATGAATAT
>BNXT01000041.1 GCA_025999775.1 Bacteroidia bacterium
AAATAAAATTTAGCAACATTAATATCTTTTATTTTGTTCATTATGACTTTTATGTGTCCCCATGGAACATTGAAAACAACATCCCTCAAAATAGTTGCTTCCAATTTATCCCCAAGCTGGGGATAAATTGGAAGTCCTTGATTTTCAGTATTTTTCAAATTATCCCCAGCTTGGGGATAATTTGAAAAATACTGAAAAAACAACCTACAATACTGTAAATTTGTAAACGAGAAAGTGGTTGCGCTGGGATTCGAACCCAGGACCCCATCCTTAAAAGGGATGTGCTCTACCTGCTGAGCTACGCAGCCGTTTCAATACGAAGTTGCAAAGTTAGGAAAATTTTTTAAAACCACCAAATTTATCGTAATAAAGTTACTGCAACTTGCTTTCTTGTAGTAATACCGAGCCTCACAAGGATCACACTACACACATAAACGCCTCCCGGCAACGGTTGCCCGAGATAAGTACCATCCCATGCCTGTTCGTAGGTATGGGCTTCAAATACAGTTTTTCCCCACCGATCAATAATAAACCATTGTAAATCATCGTCCGATAGCGGTGCATACAGTGGACGATATAACGGTGATAGTCCTCCGTCGGGGTAAAATCCGGTAGGTAAATAGATGGGCGTCTCTGCTGAAAAATAAACTATTACTCTATTGGATTGCGATAGGGTAGCTTCACAGTCCGTTTCGAGGTCAGAAATAGCTCTAACAAAATATGACCACTGCGGATAGGATGATTTGGTGTTGGTAAATGAGGTGTCGCTCCAAGCGTAAGTCGTTGCACTAATGGCAGGCAGAGTGGCTAACAAAAGGGTATCTCTGTCATTTTTTCCAGACACACGATAGATGGCGTAATGTTGGATAGTACGCCCTTGATAAGCATTCCAGCGTAGCGAAAGTTCTTGTGTATTGACCCACACAGAGTGCAAAGAAACACCGCGTACCGTATCAGAACTACTCACCGTAAAACCGCAGGCGTTCTGCACTTCCGTATGAATAGCAATATCGGAAAAATCTAAATCTATGTCGTAAGGCTCTGTGATTTGCCCGTATGCTAGCTGATCTACGATAGTATCATTGGCGTAAACAGACAATGTTTGCCACGTTACGGATTTATCTACTTTAACGGTTAAACGCCACTTTCCATCTTTAGTATAGGTTACGTTTTTGATGCAATGATAACTTGGAGTAGGCGCTTGTTGTAAGTAGATTGTAGCTATTGTGGAATTGGCAAACAGCGTGTCAACAGCGCTAACAGCTCGCACGAAGACTTGCACTTTCCCGTCAGTATGATTGGCTGTAAAAGAAGCCGTATTGAGCGTGTTATCAACGGTTAATTTTTTTGTGAAAATAGAATCGGCTTCACTAACCCAAATCTCAAAATGATCAATGTCTTTAATACTTTGTTGAGCGGTTGTCCATTGTACACGTATAGCATGTTGACATTCTTCATAAGTTGAGGTCGCCATAAAAGGCTTTTTGGGTTCACTCATCAAACCGGTATTACCGCAGTTATCTACGGCGGCGATACGATAAGATACACTGGTATTAGGCTGTTCCGGAATTAAATAGGACGCAGTACTGCCACCGTGTAGCGTATTGAAGGCTGTAACGGTAGCGCCAATCTGTTGAAAAAGTTTATATCCGGAAATGGAATCCGAACATACGGAACATCCTGAAAATAGGGGAGTCCACTGAATGAACAAGTGCCCACTCTGGGTATCCACACTCAACGCATCAATGGGAACTTCGTCAGGCGGCTCTTTGTCTTGTATCAAAACGCTTGTCTCTGCAGAAGTACACACGTCGTTAGCAACAGCCACACGATAAGCAACCGTCGTATTACAGTAATGATGCTCATCCGTCAGAGTGTAATTAGTGGTACCGGCGGCGGGCGTATGCTGTATCAATTCGTGCCATACGGAATCGAAATCAATCTTATACAGAACGGTATGCACCACATTGTTACAGTGCGATGGCGTAGTATAGGCTATTTGCACGTGACCGTTGTTACGGTTCGTTAATGTCAGAGTAATCTGCGAAGTTGCGATACTCGCATGGATTGCACAAATCAACAACAACAAGCCGATTGTTGTTTGCCGTATCATTTTGTATAGGGTAATAAATCGTAACCTATGTCCGTACGATGGTAGCGCCCCTCAAAATCAACGGTTTTCACTTGTTGATATGTGGTATCAATGGCTTCTTGCAAGGTGTTGCCTAAAGTAGTAATGGCAACTACGCGTCCGCCATTACTACATAGTTGGTCGTCCGCCATCTGCTTCGTACCGGCATGAAATATCAAGGCATCGGACGAGGCTTCTGCAAAATGGAGACGGTAACCTTTTTCGTAGTGTTCGGGATAACCGGCGGCAGTGAGCATCACGCATACGGCATAACGCGGGTCAATTTGCAAGGTTTCGGTATGTAATTGTTGTGTGACAACGGATTTGAAGAGCTGTAATAAATCGGATTGAATACGCGGTAAAATAGCTTCCGTTTCAGGATCACCTAAACGTACATTATATTCGATGACATAAGGCTCGTCGTTTACATCCATCAATCCAATGAATAAAAAACCTTGGTAGGGGATACCGTCCGTTTGTAGCCCATCAATGGTGGGACGAACAATACGTTGTTCAACTTTATTCATAAAGGCTTCGGACGCAAAGGGAACAGGTGAAACAGCGCCCATACCGCCTGTGTTTAATCCTGTATCATGGTCGCCAACGCGCTTGTAATCCTTGGCGCTGGGTAATATCTTGTATGAATGACCATCCGTCAGCACAAATACCGATAATTCAATACCCGTTAAAAACTGTTCAATAACAACGGTATCCGACGCTTTCCCGAATTTTGAATGTGCGAGCATCTCATCCAATTCAGCGTATGCTTCCGAGACAGTGTTGAGAATGACCACCCCTTTTCCGGCAGACAACCCATCGGCTTTGAGAACGTAGGGCGGCGTTAAGGTTAAGAGATAACGCTTAGCCTCATCTATTTGGGTTTTATTGAAAACAGCGTAGGAGGCAGTAGGAATATGATGTCGTTGCATAAACGCTTTCGCAAAGGCTTTGCTGCCTTCTAATTGAGCCGCCTCACGTTGTGGACCAATAACAGGGATGCTGCGTAAGCGGAGGTCATTCAAAAAATAGTTACCAAAATCGTGTTGTTGACCACCGTTTTTCTGATAACCAACGGGGTGGCGCAAGCACAAGCTAACGAGCCGGAGATGGTTGTCGTAGCGGGAGGTACAACCGTGCTCAACGGCACTACTGTAACGATGGATAATTTTCATATCAGCAAGTACGAAATAACACAAAAACAGTGGTATGACGTGATGGGCAGTTGGGCGCCCGCCGATGCTCCCTCGCCACAGTATGGCGTAGGCGATGACTATCCAATGTACAACGTGAGCTATGACGACATCCTAACCTATCTGGAAAAACTCAATCAGTTAACAGGCAAAGACTACCGTTTGCCAACCGAGGCGGAGTGGGAATACGCCGCCAAGGGTGGACAAAGTACAAATAACTATACCTACAGTGGTAGCAATACCATTGGTGAGGTGGCTTGGTATAGCGCCAATGCAGGTAACAAGACCCATGCTGTAGGCAGCAAAACCGCTAATGAATTGGACCTCTACGACATGAGCGGGAATGTCAGGGAATGGTGTAGCGACCGGTATGGTAGTCAATATCCTTCGGATGTCATCAATCCGGTGGGAGCATCCTTTCAAGGCTCCTATTTTGTGATTCGAGGCGGCGGTTGGAATGGCGATACGGCGAATTGTGCTGTTACGAATCGCCGTAACAACTCACCCTCTTACCGTTATCCCTACGTAGGGTTCCGCGTTGTTTGTTGTGCCGATAATAATGTTATACAGCCCGTTGCGTGTGGTATTGACATGATAACTGTAGAAAGTGGTAATACTACGCTTAATGGAACAGCAGTATTTATCAGTACGTTTCAGATAGGGAAGTACGAAGTAACACAAAAACTGTGGTATTGTGCAATGGGGAGTTGGCCCAGTACCGCTCCATCAGGTACGTATGGCATGGGCGATGACTATCCGATGTATAATGTAAGTTGGGAAGATATTGTCGGTACGTCATCGGGCGGTAGTTTAGGTTATACGGAAAAAGACGTTACATATTATACGAATGGTTTTTGTTACAAATTGTCGGTATTGGCGAATGGCGGTACCTTAGGCAGCTTGCATTATCGTTTACCGACAGAAGCAGAATGGGAGTACGCAGCGAAAGGCGGACAAAGCACGCATAATTATACCTATAGCGGGAGTAATACGGTTGACGAGGTGGCTTGGTCTTCAGAAAATTCCGGTGGTACAACGCATACAATAGGTACTAAAACCGCCAACGAGCTGGGTATTTATGATATGACAGGGAATGTATGGGAGTGGTGCAGTGATTGGCATGGGAGTACTTATCCAAGTGGTACGAGTAATCCTACAGGCGCTACAACTGGCTCTGACCGCGTGGTTCGCAGCGGTAGCTGGAACAACGTTGCGTCGTCTTGCACGGTTTCCTATCGCAACTACTACTCGCTTGCGTCTCGCTACAACTTCGACTTAGGCTTCCGCGTGGTTATAGATCCATAGTTTACCTTTCCTTTGGGAGTGGTTAAAAAAATTGAGAATAGAGACAATCCAAATCCTGCAAATCTTAAAATCTTGTAAATCCTGATTCAGACAATTGATAGCGCCTCCAAAAAATTACGCCGATAAAGCGTTAGCGCCATTCGTGATTTCAATAATTTCATTAGTGATAGCCGCTTGACGTGCTTTATTGAACGACAGTTTGAGATCTTTGAGCATTTGTGAAGCATTCTCGGTGGCTTTGTGCATGGATGTCATACGAGCGCCATGCTCGGCAGTAAGCGACTCTAAGAAAAACTGATATAAACGCAGTTTTATGATCTTGGGAATAAGCGCCTCTTCAACTTCCGTATGATTTGGTAAAAAGATACAGTCTGAATCCGCTGTAATAGTAGCTGTTTCTTCTTGTAAACGTTCCATTGCAAAAGGTACTAAGGTTGTCGTCAACGTTTTGTACACCGCTGCATTGATAAAATGATTGGAAATAACATCCACGCGGTCGTATTGCTTCTTCAAAAAGGCGTTAAGAAATTGTTCCGCCAACTTAGCGCTCTGCTCATAAGATAGTTTGTCCAATAGTTCGTCGTAATGACCAACAACTTTATAGTCCGTGTGTTTCGTCATATATTCGCCGACTTTTCTACCCACGCAGACGAGTGAAATATTAACCGAGGAATCTGTCGCTAAGGTTTGCAAATGTTGAATAACTTCTTTAGCTACTGTTGCATTGAATGAGCCGCACAATCCGCTATTGGAACTTACAGCGACCACTAATACATTTTTAACTTCGCGTTCTTGAGCAAAAGGAGACGTTCCTGCGATGCCGCCCTTTAGGGTATGTGCGACAACGCTTTGCATGCGCGCACAATAAGGGCGCAATTTCAGTACTAAATTCTGACTTTTGCGTAATTTCGACGCCGAGACCATCTTCATTGCTGAGGTGATCTGTTCCATAGAAGCTACGGAATCAATACGCGTTTTTATTTCTTTGAGATTAGCCACGTGTCCGGTATTTTTATGCCACTGTATATTGATCAGCGATGAAAAGCGCTTGTTTTTCGAGTGTTTCCGACATCTCCGGCGTTAGTTTACCAGCCTTTAAGTCGGTTAGCAAGCCACTGTGATTTTCGCTTAGATGGCGCAAAAATGCACGTTGGAAGTCTTTAATATTCGCAATGGGTACGCGTTTCAGCAGCCCCTTGGTACCGCAGAATATCAAAGCCACTTGATTTTCTACTTTCATAGGTTCATACTGGTCTTGCTTGAGTATCTCAACGTTGCGAGCGCCGGTTTCAATGACGGCTTTCGTAGCGCTATCAAGGTCAGACCCGAATTTGGCAAAGGCTTCCAACTCACGATATTGAGCTTGGTCTAAACGCAATACGCCGGCTACTTTTTTCATGGACTTTATCTGTGCATTACCACCCACGCGCGATACCGAGATACCTACGTTGATAGCAGGTTTAACGCCGGATAAGAACAGCCCTGTTTCCAAGAATATCTGTCCATCGGTGATAGAAATCACGTTGGTCGGGATATAAGCCGAAATATCGCCTGCTTGTGTTTCGATGATAGGCAATGCCGTCAAAGAGCCGCCACCTTTGACCTTCGTCTTAAGGCTCTCCGGTAGATCGTTCATCTGTGCGGCAATCTTATCGGAGGAGATGATCTTAGCAGCACGTTCCAATAAACGCGAGTGTAGATAGAACACATCACCAGGATAGGCTTCACGTCCGGGTGGACGACGCAACAATAGGGATACCTCTCGATACGCCACAGCTTGTTTGGACAAGTCGTCAAAAATTACCAAAGCATGGCGTCCTGTATCACGGAAGAACTCGCCGATAGCCGCGCCTGCAAACGGCGCATAGAACTGCATGGCTGCTGCCGATGAGGCAGTCGCCGCAACAATCGTCGTATAAGCCATAGCTCCGTATTCCTCAAGCGTTTGAACGATATTGGCAATGGTCGAACCTTTTTGTCCACAAGCTACATAGATGCAATACACCGGCTCGCCACGGTCGTAAAATTCTTTTTGATTGATGATAGTATCAATCGCGATGGCTGTTTTACCGGTTTGGCGGTCGCCAATAATCAACTCACGTTGTCCGCGACCAATGGGCACCATAGAATCAATAGCTATCAAACCTGTTTGCAACGGCTCGTGTACGGGTTGACGATAGATAACGCCCGGAGCCTTACGCTCCAGAGGCATTTCTACTAAGTCGCCTTTTATCTCTCCTTTACCATCAATAGGGTTACCTAAGGTGTCAATAACACGACCTATCAGACCTTCGCCAACACGCAATGAAGCAATCTTGTTGACTCTTTTGACGGAGTGCCCCTCTTGAATATTATCAGGGTCGCCTAAAATCACGACGCCGACATTATCTTCTTCAAGATTGAGCACTATGGCACGTTGTCCGGTGGCAACAAATTCCACTAACTCGCCCGATTGTGCGTTGGTAAGCCCATACACACGAGCAATACCATCACCTACTTCAAGAACCGTACCTACTTCTTCAAGTTTATTTTCGAGGGATAAACCCGATAACTGTTGTTTTAAAATTGCTGATACTTCAGCCGGCTTAATACTGGACATACTCTTTATCTTTTACAATTTTGAACGGTGCAAATTATATGCAAAGGTTCGTTTGAAACGTTTGATCTTACTCGCAACAGACGCATCAAACTCCAGACTATTGTACTGAATCTTGATACCCCCGAGGAGATTGGGATTTATTTTGTAGTGACAGACAACGTCTTTTTGCAACAACGCTTCGAGTTTTTGTTGCAATAAGGATTGTTGTGCGTTGCTTGGCTCTTGTGCAACCGATATAACAACGGTTTCGATATTCTTTTTATCACGAAATACCTCAATGTAGGCTTTTGCGATACCCAAGATATTGCTAATTCTCAACTTACGAAGCACGAGCATCAGAAAGGATAGCGTCAAGGCAGATACATGGTCTTGTAACAAGACATGCAGGATTTTGCCTTTTTGCACCGGACGAATAGCAGGGTTTGATAAAAACCTTTTAAAGTCGGGAGATTCAATGTACAGACTCATCAACTGTACCATATCATCATAGATGATCTGTTCAGACCTGTCGCTTTCGGCGTAGCCGTAGAGCGCTTTAGCATAACGTATATCAAGGCGGTGACCGGTCATTAGAGGGTATTATTTTCTAATTGGACAATAGCTTTTTCGATAAGACGATCGTAGGTAGCGGGATTCTTAAGCGCATCTTCAAGAATTTTTTCCGCAATATCAATGGAGAGTGTTGCGATGTCATTCTTGAGGTCTTCGACAGCGGCTTTACGCTCGTTTTCGATAGCTTCTTTTGCACGGTTAAGCATTGCGTCGTAGTTTTGTTTAGCCTCTATCTGAACTTGCTCAAGCGTCTCTTTGCGTAGCGCCTCGGCACGCTTGATAATTTCTTCGCTTTCTTTGCGTGCTTCGCGTAGAATCTTCTCGTTGTCAGCTTGCAAAGTCTTCATTTCTTCGCGTGCTTTATCTGCTGCGGTCAACGCATCATTGATAGCTGCCTCTCGCTCTTTGAGTGATGTGAGAATAAATGGCCAAGCAAATTTCCGAAGCAGGAAGACCAGCAACAAAAACGACACGAGCATCCAAAACACTAAGCCTATACTGGGCGTAATAAGTTCCATATATATTGTTATTTAACCTTGTTAATACAAGGAGTTTACTTAACAAACATTCGACTGCTAAACAACGACCAACAAGCAAACAACGATAGCGAAAAGGGCTACACCTTCTACGAAAGCAGCTGTCAGAATCATGTTCAGACGAATGTCGCCACCGGCTTCCGGTTGACGTGCTACAGCTTCCACTGCAGAACCGCCAATACGCCCAATACCTATACCAGCGCCTATCGCAGCTATACCAGCGCCCATTGCAGCAAAACCGCCGCCAAGTTTTCCTAAGTCCTGTGCTACAGGTGCAACCACTTCCGCCGCTCCCTGTAAAAGTGTAAATA
>BNXT01000042.1 GCA_025999775.1 Bacteroidia bacterium
GTTTGATGGTATTTGAGTTAAACGACAGGCTGTCGCAGACAGCGCCGTGCATGTTCACTTCGCCGGAGAACCCAATAAACGTCTCGGAAAAATGATCGCCGAAATCGTATTGCTTACCTATATCCGTACTAACCTCAATACCCGTTTCGTTAAAATTCACATTCGCATTGAGATAATTGATATTCACCTGCGTTTTATGTCGAAATTTTGTAGGGTCAAGCATATTATCCTCCAGATTGAGGTTGATACCCATGTTAGAATAAATGCGCTTTGGGGATACCGGATAGCCTGTATCTTGCAGTATTGAAAAGCGGTTACGGTTAAAATACAGCATGGAGGATAGTTGCACTTTATCGGTAACGAGGCTGCCAAACAATTACCGCGCAGGGCTTTAAGTACAAACAATCCTCTGCAAGTTCGTGGATGACAAGTGCAAGCGGCAATATAACAGGACTGACGCCAAATACGCAATATCAGTTTTACGCTTATGCAACCACGGCAAGCGGCACAACCAACGGCACTACTCTGACGTTTACGGCAACTTCTGCTACCGTTACCACGCTTGCCGCTACAAACATTACACATACAATGGCAACGCTGAACAAATCAGTAACGGCAGGCAGCGAAACCATTACCGCGCAAGGCTTTAAATACAAACAATCCTCTGCAAGTGCTTGGATTACAAGTGCAAGCGGCAGTTTAACAGGACTAACGGCAGGTACGCAATATCAGTTCTACGCTTATGCAACAACGACAATAGGCACTATCAATGGCGATACCCTGACGTTTACGACCTCTGGCGCCACCGGCATTGCCGAGAGTTCTTCCGTTCAACTGTCGATTTACCCCAACCCTGTCGTTAATGGAGAGTTGAGAATTGAGAGCGGAGAGTTAATTGAGAATTGAGAGTGGAATTTTATACTGTGAATGGCGTTCTCGTAGGGGCAAGGCGCGCCTTGCCCTTACAGGGTGGCAACATCATCATTGATATTTCGCATTTGCCCGCAGGCGAATACATTGTGAAAGTGGGTGGTTCGGCAGGCTCACCAACCAGAACAGCAAAGGTGGTGAAAAAATAATGAATTCTTCTTCATACTTTTCCTTTTGTCTTGACACATTTTATTGTTCATTTTCTTTTGTGCAACAAAAGAAAACGAACCAAAAGAAAAATGCTTGCTAAAAATAACAGTCGCACACCCCTGCGCAAGCTGCAGGGTTTTGTGCGACGATTTTTAGCGGTAAAGTATCACTTCGCTACGCTCGTGATATGAACAATTGAGCATTGAATGTGGAAATTCCCCCACATTATTCATTATTCATTGTTCATTGTTCATTATTCATTGTTTCTATAGCGCCTCAAACTATTTTTTAACAGCGAGGCTTTTTAGTCTAAATTTTTTTTGTATCTTTGTACTCACGAAAAATCAAACACAAAAATTAAACAGTATGGAAAGTTTAGTAAAACAAATCAAAGCTCAGTATGAACTCTTTGTAGAGAATGCTGAAGCACAAGTAGAAAAAGGCAACAAAGCAGCCGGTGGTCGCGCCCGTAAGGCAACGATGGAATTAACGAAGCTCTTCAAAGAATTTCGTAAACAATCAGTAGAATCTACAAAATAAAGCGTCATGAGTGAAACTATTTGTCATTGTATGGGCGTGAGTAGAGATGAAATTGTTAGCACCATTAAGGAGAAACATCTCAAAACTGTTGCACAAGTTGGTGAAGAAACTGACGCAGGAACAGGTTGTGGCGGTTGCCAACCGGAAATTCAAGCAATTTTAGATGAAGTTAACGGGTAGAAATTGATCTGTCTTTAAAACGTTGAGAGAGACTGTCTTTTGGGACGGTCTCTCTTGTTTTACAGGAATTGTAATAGACGATAAAGTTATTAAAATCGGCGTGTTAGTAAAAAAGTCTAAAACGTTTTGAAAACGGATGTTTTTTTTCCTAAATTTACACTCTTAAAGTTGTATAGAATGAAAGTACTAATTCGTTTTGTAATTTTTGTTTTGTTTGGGCTTGGTTTATGCGGAATGAACGCACAATCTACGTATGCGATAAAGGATATTTCTGCGACCTATCTAGAAGCTGTCAATCTGTTTAATCTTGGGAAATATGCTTCTTCGTATGAGTTGATGGGAGTTGTTAAACAAGCAGCCTCCGAAACACAGTCGGCATTGGTTGAGAATGCAACGTACTATGAAGCCGTGAGCGCCGCTCGACTGCTTCATAAGAATGCCGCTAAATTATTAACCCAGTTCATGGATGATTATCCGGAAAGTAGCCGTGTAAATAGCGCATTTATTGAGCTTGCGAATATTTATTACACCCAAAAACTTTATGCGGAATGTATCAATACCCTCAACCGCATTGATGAAAAAGACCTTACAGACAAGCAACGAGAGGGGTATCAGTTTAAAAAAGCCTATTCTTACTTCATGATTGGGCAACGCGATAATGCTAAGCCGTTACTATACGTGTTGAAAAATGGAGAGTCGCAATACCAACCCTTAGCAGCTTACTACTATGCCTACGTGTTGTACCTCGAAGGTAGCTACCAGACAGCGTTGGAAGCCTTTGAACAATTGAAAGAGGATGAAAATTTCGGAGACATTGTGCCGTTTTATATCATTCAAATTTATTATAAACAGGGCAAAAACGATTCCGTTATTTCGCAGGGCAAGACGTGGATGAACAAAGCGTCCTCGCGACGTGCGACCGAACTATCGCGACTGATTGGCGAAGCGTACTACAACGAAAATCAATACACCGAAGCGCTACCTTGTTTGCGAACGTATTTTGCCAAATCAGCCGTTACGCCCACAAGGGAAGATAACTACCTGATGGGTTTTGTCTATTACAGTTTAAAACATTACGATACAGCGGTGATTTATCTGCAAAAGGTAGCAACAGCCGGACATAATGATTTGATGGCTCAAAACACGCTGTATCATCTGGGTTACAGCTATGTGCAATTAGGCTTAAAACGTTTTGCACAGGCAGCTTTCAATGATGCGGCTAAATTAGAATTTGATCCACGTATGCAAGAAGACGCTTTTTACAATTACGCTAAATTAGCATACGAATTAGCGATGGCGCCCTACGATGAAGCGATTAAGTCATTTCAAGCCTATTTGAATAAGTATCCCAATTCCCGCTATGCAGACGAAATTTACGGCTATTTGGTTAAGATGTATTACTCTTCCAAGAACTATAAAATAGCATATTCGTTCATATCTCAGGTAAAGCGTAAAGACCCGCAATTATTGGAGGCAATGCAGCGTATTTCGTACAACTACGGTATTGAGTTGTTCAACAAAAGGGAGTACCCCGATGCGATAGCTCGGTTTGACGATGCTATGGAGCAAGGTTATGACGACCGTGTAACCGCTTTGGCAGCGTATTGGCGCGCAGAGGCAATCTACCGATTAGACCGCTACGCCGATGCCATGGTGGCTTTTGATAAGTTCTTGTTTACGTATAATTCCGATAAACTTCCTGAATATGTTTTGGGTAATTACGGAATGGGTTATACGTTGTTTCAAAGCAAGCAATATACACAAGCGATTCGCTATTTTAACGTTGTGATAGATCGAAAGAGCAGTGTAAGTAAGGATTTACTGGATGACGCTTATCTGCGTATCGGTGATGCGTATTATATGACCAAAAGCATGTCGGATGCACTCCGGAATTACGATGCGGCGCTGGCATTGAAGCAACCCGACATGGACTATGCTACCTTGCAAAAAGCTATTTGTTTGGGCGTGCTCGGACGTTATGATGAGAAATTAGCAATCTTGCAGCAATTGGTTGAAGATTATCCTAAATCACAGTATTTTCCACGTGCTACCAATGAATTGGCATCAGCCTATCTGATTAAAGGTAATGATACGAAGGCGCTTGAATGTTATCAATTGTTGGCTTCTTCCAAATACGAAAAAGCCGGTTATACAAAGCAAGCCTTGTTGAAACAGGGACTTATCCAGTTCAATGCAGGAAAGCATCAAGAAGCCTTGAAAACCTTTGAGAAAATCAATGCCGATCATGCCGGTACGGTAGAGGCTAAAGAAGCCTTGATGAGTATTCGCAATATCTATGTAGCGATGAACAAAGTCGATGATTTCTTTGCCTATATGAAGAAAACCGGCACTAATATGGAAGAGACATTGCAGGATTCCATTAGTTTCTCCGCCGCAGAAGCGCGTTACATGGCAGGCGACTACAGTGAGGCTAAGGTGGCGCTCGAAAACTATGTTACAAAATTTCAGGATGGGATGTTTATTACAGAGGCGTATAGCTATCTTGCCGATTGCGAACTGCATGGCGGTAATATGCGACAAGCACAGATATATTTTGATAAGGTTATTCAGCTTCCGGAATCATTTTACACGGAGAAAGCTATGATCACAGCGGCAAAAATTGCGTTTGACAGGAATGAGTTCGAGGACGCAATCAAACGGTATCAAGCTATCGCAGAGTATTCGGAAATTCAAGCCAATGTTACGATGGCGACTATTGCTACCATGCGTAGCGCCTTCAAAACAGGTAATCTACAGACCATTCTTCACACAATCCAAGACGTGTTAAGACTACCCGGATTATCGGACGATATTCACGACGAAGCAATTCATACACAAGCCCAAGCCTTACAACAAGCCGGACAGTTGGATAAAGCACGTGCATTGTACAAAACACTGAATAACTCGACCAATGCTCAATATACTAATGAAGCTAAGTACTACGAAATAGAAGATATGTATAGTCAAAACAAACCGGATACTACTGAGAAAATGATATTTGATTACATCAGTAAATCACCGACTAATGAGTATTATTTAGCTAAAGTTTATATTTTGTGGGGCAATATATATTTCGACAAAGGGAATTATTTGCAAGCTAAACAAACCTATCAAAGCATCATAGATAACTACGAAGGCGAAGATGATGTTATTGATTTGGCACGAGAATGTCTGCAAAAAGTGATTAACAAAGAAATAGAATTACAAAAAACAGAAGATAGGCAACGTTCGCAGAATGCGACGGACACAGAAGAAGAGCTTCATTTGCCTGATAATTTTTAGTAACAATCGGAGAATTAACACTATGAAAAAAATAATTTTCACATTTTTAGGGGTTAGTATTTTGTTTGTGGCGGTAGCACAAGATCTTAACGAACAAGTAACGGTGGTGGCGCCGTATCAGCCTAAACTGACCGATGTGGTTTACAAGATTAACCGCCAACCCCAAACCTTAGACACGACGTTCAAAACAGGGGCGCTGCGATACGATATTATCAGTCGTAAGGTTATTACGTCTTTTGGTACAGAGAATATCAAGCCGGCACGCGTAGCCGGCGAACCTATCGAAAAATTATCGCCTTTGCACGCGAGAGCTGGCTATGGTAACTATAAAACCCCTTATGCGGAGTTGTTTGTTGGTAGTTTACGTTCACAGAAATGGCAAGGCGGCGCCCATCTTAAACATCGATCTTCACAGAGCACAATAGAGCCGGACGACGACGACAACGCTCCGTATATATACGATAACTCTGTCAATCAAGCCGAATTGTTTGGCAGCCTCGTTACCGATAAAGTGCAACTATCCTCCATGCTGTATTTTAACCGTAACCGCTTTTCAATACTGCAAGATACAGGCTATCCGGTATCCCCAAAGCGCATTTATTCCAACATGGGTATCAACCTCAATCTGGAAGATAATATGCTTGACCCTACAAAATTTCGACATAAAACGCAGGTGAATATCAATTATCTCAATGCTAATGTGAATTTTAACGAAATAGGTATTGAGGTTAGCACGGATATAGGTAAGCAATACGATTTCGGCGATCATTTTTCCGAGACGTTTATTGGGTTCTCCGGCGAAGTGAACATGCACGGCGCTGTCTGCGACAGCCTGTCGTTTAACTCAAATACCATCAAACTACAACCCTACGTGAGCGTGAATCTCAAAAACCACCGGTTTAAAATTGGATTAAAGTTCAATACGTATAGCAATGATAGCCGAACGGAACGATATATGAAGATGCAATTAGCGCCCGTATTAGACTTCCGATTTAACCTTGTACCTTCGGTGTTTGCTGTTTACTTGGGAATGGACGGCGATGTTAATCAATACACGTATCGGTACATCACTAAAAGTAATCCATTTTTGGATTACCGACTTTCTACGACCTTTGATTACAAGCCGGATTTACAGCGTCAGTACTATGCCGGTATATCAACGGCTGTGAGTAAACGACTGAACTTGAAGTTACAGAGCACGTTTGTAACCTACCAAAATCTGTGCTATTTCTATGGCACGACCGGACTTTCTGCTTTCGATCCTTCTTATGGCATAATCTCTCCGACGCCACGCGTATCGTATAGATACGTACCTGCCTACATAACCGAAAAGACTATCAGTTGTGTTCAACTGCAAGGTGATTTGAGCTATCAATGGGATGAGAAATTTTCGACGCATCTGATGGGACGATTTAATTATTATGACCAACAAGTACCGTATCGACCAATTCACGAAATGACCCTCGACTTGCGCTATAGCATGCAAGATAAAATCATCATCAAATCTCAACTTATGGTTGGCGGCGATTTTTATACAAATGTAATGAATGAGGAAAAGCTCAATAAAACAATGGCTGATTGGAGTATTGACGTCGAATATCGCTTCAATAAACAGTTTTCGGCTTTTGCAGACTTCAACAATATTTTGAATCAACGTAATTATTTATGGGAATGGTACCCAACCTATCGATTTAATTTCTTGGTAGGGTTGAGTTTTACACTATAGTTATGCAAGTTATTAAAGATTTATCGAATTTACCTGTTATCGAAAACCCTGTTGTTACGACTGGTGTTTTTGATGGCGTACATCGTGCACATAAACAGGTACTACAACAACTCCGACGTTTGGCAGTAAATAGTAATGGACAGTCCGTTGTTATTACGTTTGACGAGCATCCCGCCAAAACAATAGCGCCCAATAGATGGGGTATTGATCTTTTTCTGTTGACCGATTTGGACGAAAAAATGGAACTGATAGAAGCCGAAAATGTGGATTATCTGATCATTCTGCCCTTTGACAAGGATTTCGCAATGATTTCTTACGAGGAGTATGTCTGCGATTATTTAGTAAAACAGTTGCATGTATCGCAAATATTAGTAGGATATGACCATAATTTTGGCTATGAAGGTCTTGGGAATTTTGAAAAACTACAGGCTTTAGGTCTGCAATATCAGTTTAAAACAGAGTTGTTTCCGGAGTATTTATTTGAGAATGGTACGATCAGTTCTACGAGCATTCGTAATGCAATTCTTGCCGGAGAAATCGAACATGCCAACCAGAAGTTAGGTTACGATTACAGGTTATTTGGTACAATAAAAAAGAATCATTTGATAGTACGTCATGATAATAAACTTATTCCGGCTTACGGCTCATATAAAGTCGTTGTAACGGTGGGCGATTGTGAGCGAGATAGCGTGTGTACGGTGGGCAAAGAAATCGTGTTTTCTGATACGCTTTTTGACGATGTTGACGATACGGTCAAAGTCAGTTTCTACCAATATTTGGATTAGTATGATAGCGCAACGATTGGCACAGATTAGGACGTTGTTGCCCGCACAGGTTCAACTTATCGCTGTGTCAAAACAGCAAGCTGTAGAATTGATAGAAGAGGCGTATCAACAGAATCAACGTTGTTTTGCAGAAAATAAAGTACAGGAGCTTGCTACGAAATACGACCTATTGCCACACGATATTCAGTGGCATTTTATCGGACATCTGCAAACCAATAAAGTGAAATATATAGCGCCGTTTGTGAGTTTGATACACTCTGTGGATTCGTTTAAGTTGTTGCAAGCTATTGATGATGAGGCGGCTGCAAACCAGCGAGTAATACGCTGTCTGCTGCAATTTAAAATAGCGCGGGAAGCATCAAAATTTGGGTTAGATATGGATGAGGCAACCGGTTTTTTGACAACGGATACTTATAAAAAACTGCGTCATGTTGAGATTTGTGGCGTTATGGGGATGGCAACCTTCACGAACGATACCACTCAAATACGGAACGAATTTAACACCTTACATCAGTATTTTGACATTTTGTCTCAACAATTTTTCAAGGATTCACCAAGTTTTAAAGAGCTATCTATGGGGGTGTCGGACGATTATCACATCGCTATCGAATGTGGCAGTACGATGGTACGTTTGGGATCGTCGATTTTTGGAGAACGCTGAATTGAGATTTTTTTTTCAAAAATGTTTGGCTAATTGAAAATAAAGTTGTATTTTTGCGTATATTTAAGAGTTGCACGTCAGTCGCTCGCTCGCAACCGAGCTGTAGTGCAACGTTGAAGTAGAAAAAATTGAAAACTTTGTGCGGATAAATATTTTTCGTGTTTTTTTGGTAGAAACACGAAAAAGTTGTATCTCTACAGTGATTTTTATTGACACCGTATGGCTATAAAAGATAAAACATAATAGTTCACAAAAACATTATTTGTCAAGTATTTTAATTCATTTACTTGACAATTCAGAAAAAAGTTGTATCTTTGCAGTCGTAGTTGAATTTTAAATGAATTTTTT
>BNXT01000043.1 GCA_025999775.1 Bacteroidia bacterium
ACGGCAATAATTTTGTATTTTTGTAGCAGTAATTTAATCCTATAGATTATGTCAAAGAAAATTTTTAAGGAGTATATTCAAGGTCAGGGATGCCTGTTTCCAATGAATTTGGGGGACAAAATACCGCAGAATGCCCCCGTCCGTTTAGTCAGTCAAATTATAGATAAACTTGATATCAGCAAGATAATTGACACCTACAAGGGCGGCGGTACTTCGTCCTACCATCCTCGCATGATGCTCAAAATCGTTGTTTGGGGATACCTGAACAATATCTATATCTTGTCGGAAAATCGAAGATGCTAACTGCGACCGATTTACTTTTGCATGGCTTTCGGGTATGCAGACGCCCGACCACAACCCGATAACGAGCCACCTACGCCGCTCAACTCCGAAAAACTTTCGAAGGATGCACAAAAGGAAGTTAAGACATTGGAGAACAAGTACTTACCAAAACTTGTGGAGTATGAACAAAGACAATGCTTTTTTACTCAAAATCTGTATTATAATGCTGAAGAAGACTATTTTGTTTGTCCGATAGGTCAACAGATGAACAACGTTGGAACAGGAACACGCAAATCGGAAAATGGATTTGAATCCGAAGTAACTTATTATGAAACAAAAAAATGCCCAACAACAGACAGTCCTTTCACAAAAAGTTACTGTTATCATCATTTTTATCTCAAAATCAAACTTTCTATTGAGAGATAATTATTTTTCTTCTCAAAACCTCAAACTGACCGCCTAAATAGTTGACAAAAAATCACCCTTTTGAGACAGTCTCTACGGTCAGTTGTCTGAACTTTGATTTTCGGATGATTTTTGTGGTTTTGATGATTTAATCGTCATAGTGTCCGGCGGCGGTAAGTACAAGGACTATGATTTTGTCGTCGTCTATTGCATATACAAGTCGGTGCTTGTCGGCAATGCGCCGCGACCATTGTCCTGTCATATTGCCGCTCAAGGGCTTGGGCTTGCCCATGCCCGTGCGGGGATGCTCGCGGAGTTCGCCGAGCAGTTTCTCTACCTTTCTATGCGCTGCCGGCTCCGACTTCGCCAAACGCTTCAAATGCTCGTTTGCAAGCGGTGTAAGTTTTACTTCATATTTCATTGCGCTGTGCCTCAAAATATCGGGTAATATCCTCCTCGCTCCTGAATGTTGCTGCTATTTCTAATGTACCTGCGCGGTAGTCGTCCATCATTTGGTCAATCTTTGCGAGCATTGCAGGTGTGAAGTAGGCTTCCACTTCCTCGTCGGTTTGGTCGGAGTCATCATCTTCTACCACGTTTACTGCGGCGCTCTCAACGGGCGCAAGGCGGTACAACTGCTTGTATCCGTGTTTGATGAAGATTTGTTCGCCAGTGTCGGCTAAATCAAACATCGCATCCAAACGAGTACGAAAATCACTGCTGCTTACTATTGTTGCCATATCGTTTTTTATTTATATCTTAGTGCAAAGATAGTAATTTATTTTGAATTTTGAATATGCTTTTTCTTGGGAATAATGTGTTCATACGGTTTCCAATAATCACTTGCTATATGTTCCATTTCATGATGCTTTATCGTTTCCCAAAATTCTTCTGCCGTTTCGTTGCTTCTGTCGCCAATAACGAAATTGATGAATCTCTTTCCATATATATCAACAGCAATCCATATCCAACAGTAGTTTTTTTGACCCTATGTAAGAATGCATTTCATCAACTTCAACCATCTCTATTTCTTCGCTTTCCGAACTCAATTCCTGAACATCTTTGCCAAAACTGCGAATCCAATTCAAAACAGAAACATTGCTTACTCCTAAAAATCTTCCTATGGAACGGAACCCCAAACCTTCAAGATACAGATGCAAGGCTTGCTTTTTCATTGACTTCGGTTTTGCTGTCGATTTTATCTCTACGCTATAATTACACCCGCATTCTTTGCATTTATAACGCTGTCTTCCTTTTATTGTGCCAGATTTAACCTTCTTTTCACATGTGCATTTTGGACAATTCATATCTATTTTTTTTCTGCAAAGATACAAATATATTTTTAATTAGCAATGCCGTTTTAATAACCAATCAATTACGTTTGTTTTTTGTATGCCTTCTATGACTGTGTTGTCATAGTCGAGAGTTAAAACATATTTTGGATAGTTGTCGCGGAGTGAAGATTCAACCGTTAACTCTATTTTAAATCGGTAACCGCGCTGGCATCTACATCGCCATAGTTGAGGTTTTCGCCACCCATACCCCAAATAAACGTATAATTAGACGTGCCTGCGGCTGCGTGGATACTCCAATTAGGCGACACTACGGCTTCTTCGTTATGCATCCAAAGGTTGCGGGTTTCGTTGGGTTCTCCCATAAAATGGCAGATAGCTTGATCTTGCGGTACTTCAAAGTAGAAATACCATTCCATACGGCGGTCATGCACATGTGCGGGCATAGTGTTCCATACGCTACCCGGATGCAGTTCCGTCATACCTAACTGCAATTGACAGGTCTCTACATTGGAATTTACAATTAACTTGTTGATTGTGCGGGAATTAGAGGCTTCTAAAGAGCCTAACTTTACGATTTCCGCATCGGCTAACGTGATTTTTTTATTAGGGCATACCCGATGTGCCGGCGTGGAAACAAAATAGAAATGTGCCGGTTTTTGAGCGTCTAAACTATGAAACTGTACGTCTTTATTGCTTTTTCCTAAGTAGAGCGATTCTTTATAGTCCAGTTCGTAGTCCGTACCATCCACACTGATTTTCCCTTTACCGCCAATATTTACAATACCGATCTCGCGACGTTCAAGAAAATAATCTGCTTTGAGAGGGTCTATAGCCTCTAAGGGTAGGGGCTTGTTTACGGGCACAGCGCCGCCTGCAATCACACGGTCGTAAAGCGAATATATCATATTTACGTGATCCGGTTGCATCACATTTTGAAACAAAAAACGCTCTCTTAATTTTGTTGTGTCATAGTGTTTCACATCATCAGGATGTGCAGCTTGTCTTACTTGATAATTAGTCATGATCTTGTTTTTATATTTTGTAAATTATTGTGTTATAGATTGTTGACCGAGTAGAGTTTCCTTTGCTTTAGGATTGTTGGAAGTAATTCTTTCAGCTACTTTGATATACTCGGCGGTGTGCATTTTGACGCCAAAAATCTGCAACAGCGTAGCAGCGCGGTCATAGTCGAAAGGTTTGATTTGTGGGTACGTCCATTCTTCTTCTTGAGCATAGTAGGGGAGCATGAAATCCACATAGCGTTGGATGTTACGTCCTTGACCATCAGTGTAGTTATAGACGTCAATATCAATCTTTTCAGCCATTGTTGCGATGAGTACCATGGCTTCAAGGTTGAATGTAGTATAGTGCATAGCCAAGGTTCTGACTAATTCGTGGGGCATTTCGCCGTCTTTGGTTTGTTGATTGAAGATGCGGTTTAAGGCGCTATTATTCACGATGTCTTTGCCTTTACTGAATTGGTCGGTATAGAGGCACATAGCGAGCCGTGAGGCATCGTAAAACGTGCCGTGATTGTTTTGTGCAGCCATCTCTTCTTTGCCGACTTTACTGGTTTCCATCCATTCAAGAAAGGCTTTGAACCAAGCCTGTAACTCGGTTTTATCTTTGTCCGTCCATGCTTTAGAGCCTTCCAATAGTTTAGCGGCATTCATCACAGGAATAAATATACGAGCTTCAATCAGACCGGCGCCTCTGCCTTCATTGCGTCCAATAACTGCTTGGGCGTAATTGAAATTAGGATTCATGCCTTTTTGTGGGTCAAGAAACCATGCTCTCAAAAAATCAGCAGCTTTTTGGGCGTATTGTTCGTCGCCGGTAAAATAATATACGACGGCACAATTTATCGCTCCATCACCCATCACTTTGATGTTTTCACGCTCTTTGTAATCAAAGATTTCAGGGTTGCGTACGCCGTCTCTGCGGATGTACGGTTTTCCGTCCGGCTTAGTTGAATCAGGAAACCAATAAGGAGCAAGGCTCATATAGTCGCGTTTGTCGCCACTCGGCGGTACTTTGTCCTTGTCCGCAACGCTCGGCGGTACAACCTTTAATGCTTTATTGGCTTGCTTAACAAACGCATCCAACGCCTTGAGTTTATCAGGATCCTTGTTGATGACAGCCTGTTTAGCATTTTTAATGTAATTGTCGTCGTAAGAGATGGTCAACAACGATTGTGCTTGAGACATCATTACGGACAGCAGAAGAAGAGTTGATAATAGTGATTTCATTAGTGGTGTAGGGTTATTTTTGACATTTCACGCCAAACTGTGTAACTGGTTGCGCAGTTTGGTTATGACAAAGATACGTAAAAATTTTGAATTATACACAAAGATTCAAAATTAAAACACTTTATACTTTGTGTTATGGTATTTTTCGATGCTATTCATTATGATTTGGTGTGCTTTTTCGACATCACCCCATCCGACCACTTCAGACCATTTACCCGGTTCAAGGTCTTTATAGTGTTTGAAGAAGTATTCCATTTTAGTGCGTAGAATCACGGGTAAATCTTCCAATCCGCGTGTTGCAGTATAGAATGGATCTACGGCGTCTGTTGGGACGCATATTATTTTTTCGTCGCCACCGGCTTGGTCTCGCATAGCCAACACGCCAATGGGACGTACTGAGATGTAGGTACCGGGGCGTAAAGGAGCGTCACACACGACAACGGCGTCTAAGGGATCGCCATCGTCTCCTAATGTTCCCGGAAAATACCCGTAGTCTGCGGGATAGGTCATTGGGGTGTGCAGAATGCGGTCGGCTCGCATCAATCCGGAGTGTTTATCGATTTCATACTTAACACGACCGTCTTTTGGAACCTCGATAATGGCGTGCATATCCGTTGGCGGATTGATGCCGGCTGTGATTTTTTCTATACTATTCATAATGTAATTTTTATTCACGATAACTCGAAAGGAACAACAATGCCCAATCAGGTTGCAAATTTACATAAATTTTTCCGATTACACACAAACGAATTGAGAATTGAGAATTGACAGTGTGCAGAGTGGAGTGTGAAAAAGCTATTGCCACAAAAGAAAATGAACAATAAAATGTATTTAGAAATTAAAATTTTTACTACATTTGCAGGTTGTTTATGAATAAAATAGTGCAAGAATGAATGTAAAAGCCGGTTGGATAGCGTCCTTATTACTGTTGGGGAGCGTTGTGGGTTTTGGTCAAATTCAGGATAAGACTATTTGTGTTAAATTCACACGCGAATATGTTGAAAAAGAACTATCGCAACGCAAATCATCGGTCAACACCGCTTCCTCACCCGTTAAAACCCATTCGGAAGCATTGAACAAAATGAATGTCAAGTATTCTGTTCACACCATGCAACCGATGTTTATTACAGACCCTCGCTATGTTGAACGGCATAAAGACTATGATATTGACCTGTTTTACATAATACACTATGCTACGGAAACGGATATAAATGGGGTGCTTGCTGATTACAAGAACTTATCCTGTGTCGCCAATGCGGAACGTATAGCGAAGGCTAATCTTGCCCTTGCCGTAGGAGACCCCAATTTGACTAACGACCCTAATGTGGATTTGCAATGGAGCCTTCATAATCTGCAAGAGGGATCCTCCCTAATGGATATTAATACTATTGATGTCTGGAATAATGGGCAAGGCATTGTTGGTGATTCTAATCTCGTTGTTGCGATTATTGATAACTGTGTGGATTATACACACGAAGATTTGCGGGATAATTTATGGGTCAATAAGGGAGAGATACCCAATAATAATATTGATGACGATGGCAATGGGTATATTGATGATGTGTATGGGTGGAATTTCGTGTCTCGTTCATGGGATATGTTTCCTAATAATGCGCAGGAAAATCACGGTACACATGTAGCCGGCATTGTTGGCGCCCGCACGAATAATGGTATTGGCGTTGCCGGTGTTGCCGGTGGTTGGGATAGCATACCGGGATCAAGAATCATGGTGTTTCGTACCGGTGAAGGATTGGATATTAGTTATGGCTACCAAGCGATGGTCTATGCTGCCGATAATGGCGCTGTGATTGCCAATTGCAGTTGGTCTGGCGATGGATATGAAGCGGCACGACAAGCGGTGAGATATTTTCAGAATAATGCCGGCGATGGTGTTTTTCTCAATGGCGGTATCCTTGTTGCTGCTGCCGGTAATAGTAATAGTACATCATTGGAATATCCTGCGTGTTATGATGGTGTTATTGCGGTGGGCGCTATAACCTCTGAGGCGGCACGCGCCTCGTTTTCCAATTTTGGTAATTGGGTTTCTGTGTGTGCCCCCGGAGTGGACATCATCAGTACGTTGCCCTTCAATACGTATGGTATCATGGGCGGTACTTCCATGGCGTGCCCTATGGTGTCCGGCGTGGCAGCGCTCGTGTTATCCGCCGCTAAAGATTATCCCGTAGCACATAAAACATCCCAATGGCTCTATAATACGCTCGTAAACTATGGGCGGAATATTACTACAGATAAACAAATTGGACGACTGATTAGCGCTAAAAACTCTATTAACCGTATTGACATGACGGTTGATAATCAACCCCTTTCGGCAAGCGCTATGTCGGATGTACAAGTCTTTCCTAATCCGGTCATAAATAGTGTTTATTTATCGCAACCGGAGGTCGTTAAATCAGTAACACTATACGACCTGATGGGTGTTGTTCGGTTGTTTCAACCCTATCCGACAGAAACCTTGAACATTGCCTCACTGCCATCAGGAATCTATTTTTTGACAATTGAGACCGCCCAAGGCATACAAACTAAAAAGATTGTCAAGAAGTAAAAAAAGTTTGAGGTGCTATCGAATTTCTTTTACTTTGGTCTTAACAATTTTTATTGTTCATTTTCTTTTGATGCACCAAAAGAAAACGAACCAAAAGAAAAATGCTTGCTAAAAATAACAGTCGCACACCCCTGCGCAAGCTGCAGGGTTTTGTGCGACGATTTTTAGCGATAGTGTATCACTTCGCTACGCTCGTGATGTTAACAATGAACAATGTAATGGATGACCGTAGGGGCGGGTTTCAAACCCGCCCCTACAATGAAACACATCGTCATTGCGGGCTTGACCCGCAATCTTCTGCTGATATAATACCTAACAATAAGGTGAAAGCCCTATGGGCTACAATGTGTGGATGATATGCTTTTTCTATTGATATGCAAGTCCTAACGGACTATTTTGCCCTTAGGGCATTCATATCAATAGAAAACAGATGATAGCCTCTCAAAAATTTCCCGTAGGGCATTCACATTGTCGTTTCGGCTACGCTCAACGACCGGCAACTCCACACTTCACACTCTATTTTGCACTCTAAACTATGGAACCAAAACCAACCGGAACCCTAGGTAGTAGGAGCGATACGTAGGCGTGGCGTAGCCGCGATAGGAAACCGTGCAACCCGATGCATCATTGCTCCAGCCGCCGCCACGAGCCACGCGGTCGGAGCCAGATGTAGCGCCTATAGGATTATTCGTACCACTTGGGTAAATATCCCCATGCCAATCACTGCACCACTCCCATACATTCCCACTCATATCATGAATACCCAACTCATTGGCAGATTTTCTGCCTACCGTATGCAGTTTCTCTCCCCAATTACTCTCGTACCACGCTACATCCCCTATCGTATTACTTCCACTATAGGTATAGTTATGCGTGCGTTGTCCGCCCTTGGCTGCATACTCCCATTCCGCCTCCGTCGGTAACCGATAATGCTTGCTGCCTAAAGTACCACCATTGGCTTTTACAGACAATTTATAACAAAAACCATTTGTATAATACGTAACGCCTTTTTCCGTATAACCCGCAATGCCACCCGATGTTCCTACTATATCTTCCCAACTTACCAAAAAAATCGGATAGTTATCACCCACCAGGACATCAACCTCATCTGGGTACTTCCAGAATTCTTCTGGCAAACTCCCCATCACATCACACCACTGCTTTTGCGTTACTTCGTACTTCCCTATCTGAAACGTACTGATATTCACACTGGTACTCACACTGGTAGCACTATTGAGCGTCGCCGTACCTCCGGGTACATTGACCATCTCAATACCATCAGGATTTGGGCTTGCTCCATTGTTGTCTTTACAACTTGTTGTTATGACTGCCAACGCTACCACTGTAGCAAGGATTAGGATTTTTTTCATATTAGTGCCTTAAATGCGATTTTGCATGGAGGGGGGTAAATATACCTGTATTAGCTCCATTTATAGGGCTAACAGCAAAGGTTTTCGTAAATTGATGTTTTGAGGTCATCAGAGGAAAATTGTATATATTTTACAAAGATACAAAATATTTTTAATTTAGGAATTGAGAAATGTAGAAATTCCTCCACATTGTTCATTATTAATTATTCATTGTTTTCAAATCCTGTTAATCTTGAAATCTTGAAAATCCTGATTCAGACAATTGCGCGTTTGATTTGGTCGCTTACCTAACGGCAAGCGGGTTGGTGGTGGCTCATTTTTTCTACCAACATTTTGTCCCTAACGGGACATGAATAGCACCTCAAAACATTCATTATTCATTGTTAATTGTTCATTATTTATATCACGAGCGTAGCGAAGTGATACACTATCGCTA
>BNXT01000044.1 GCA_025999775.1 Bacteroidia bacterium
TCGGCGTATATTGATTATTCAATGTCGGTCATTGTTTCACGTGCGTTGCCTGATGTGCGTGATGGTTTGAAGCCTGTGCATCGTCGTATCTTATTTGGAATGAATGAAATGGGCGTTACTTCGCGAGGTTCGCATAAGAAATCGGCACGTATCGTTGGTGATGTACTCGGTAAGTACCATCCACACGGCGATTCTTCCGTTTATGAAGCGATGGTACGTATGGCACAAAACTGGTCAATGCGCTATCCCTTTGTGGACGGGCAGGGTAATTTTGGGTCTATGGATCAAGATTCGGCGGCAGCCATGCGTTATACCGAAGCACGTATGCGTAAAATCGCTGAGGCGATGCTTGAGGATATAGATAAGGACACGATAGACTTCCAGTTGAATTTTGATGATAGCTTGAATGAACCTACGGTACTCCCTGCGAAGATACCTAATCTATTAGTGAATGGCAGTTCCGGTATCGCTGTGGGTATGGCTACGAATATGGCGCCTCATAACTTAGGAGAGGTCTTGGAAGGTATCATTGCTTACATTGACAACCGAGAGATTAGCATTGAGGAGCTGATGATAAACTCACCGATGATGTCGAAATGGATGCCGATTTAGGCGATGGAGACTATACCGGCGATAGCGCTAAGGCGGATGTTGATGAGGATTTATAGGTGTATCCTGCACCAATTCAAAAGAAAGGGTAAATAATGATTGCAAACTACAGTCCAAGACTTAAAAGTGTCATGCGTTACAGCAGAGAAGAAGCTGGACGATTAAACAACGAATCAGTGGATATTGAGCATCTTATGCTTGGTATTCTACGGGAAGGCCAAGGTAAAACAATTGCGATATTACAGCGTTTTGTCGATCTGAAAGCTTTTAAAGGGACTATTGATGGACATCTGTCACAACGAGTACGTCAGGTACCACTGTCTAATAAGCAACAAATTAACGATATTGTTTTGGGTATCACGACGGAGCAAGCTATCAATAGGATGTATTTAGTTGCCAAACAATTACAATCCGATACCGTCCGTACGGAGCATCTGTTCCTGTCTATTTTGAAAAAAGAAGATGGGTTTGTAGCAAGATTGCTTGCCGAGCGCAGTCCTCTCAATTATGATCGTTTTGTCGATGAGTTACAGCAAGACACTGCAATTGATACGAGTAAGATAGACGATTATGTGGATCCTCATGCAGTCTATATGGGTGACCTGCCACCGGAACGTGAACCTTTACAAGCCAAGACTGCTGCGGTTGGACGTTCTAAGACACCTGTCTTGGATAATTACGGGCGCGACCTCACCTACGCCGCCGAAGAAGGGCGGTTAGACCCCATTGTGGGACGCCAACTCGAATTGGAACGCATCGCCCAAATACTCACCCGCCGAAAGAAAAATAATCCTATTCTTATTGGCGAACCGGGGGTTGGAAAATCCGCTATTGCAGAGGGTTTGGCGTTACGTATTGTACAACGTCAAGTGCCTCATAATTTACTTGATAAACGCGTATTCTCATTAGATTTAGCGATGGTAGTATCTGGTACCAAGTATCGCGGACAGTTTGAAGAACGTATGAAAGCTATTTTGAACGAACTTAATAAGAATACCGATGTGATCATCTTCATTGACGAGATTCACACGCTCATCGGCGCCGGCAATCCAAGCGGGTCTATGGATGCCTCCAACATGTTCAAACCGGCTTTAGCACGGGGCGAACTGCAATGTATTGGCGCTACAACATTGGATGAATATCGCAATAACATTGAGAAAGACGGCGCTTTGGAACGTCGATTTCAAAAAATCATGATTGACCCTACAACACCCGAAGAAACCATCGAAATTCTCAATAATATCAAGATTAAGTACGAAGACCACCATTTAGTTACTTACACGCCGGAAGCCATAAAAGCCTGTGTTTATTACACTAATCGCTATATTCCGGATCGTTTTTTACCGGATAAAGCTATTGATGCATTGGACGAAGCCGGCGCTCGCGTGCATATCACTAATATGGATATTCCGGAAGCTATTATTCATTTAGAAGAGGAAATTGAGGTCGTCAAGAAACGTAAAACCGAACGTGCCGAAGAACAGAAATACGAAGAAGCGACCCAACTGCGCGATGAAGAGCAGTCGCTCAGAGAAAAATTGACGATAGCTAAAAAAGAGTGGGAAAAAGAAGCTAATATCCATCGTATTACGGTTACCGATGAGGATATTGCCGCCGTAGTCTCGATGATGTCGGGCATCCCTATTCAACGTGTATCGCAGGATGAGGGGCAACGCTTGCGCAATATGGAGTCTCAACTACGAGACAACGTCATCGGGCAAGAGAATGCTGTGAATAAAATCATCAAAGCGATCCGCCGCAATCGTGCCGGTATCAAAGACCCAAATAAACCTATCGGGAACTTCATTTTCTTAGGTCCTACCGGTGTTGGTAAGACGCATTTAGCCAAGATGTTGGCTAAATTTATGTTTGATTCCGAGTCGGCGCTCGTTCGTATTGACATGAGTGAATACATGGAGAAATTTGCGGTTTCACGCCTCATTGGCGCTCCCCCCGGCTACGTTGGACATGAGGAAGGCGGGCAACTCACCGAACGCGTGCGACGAAAACCGTATTCCATCGTCTTGTTGGATGAAATCGAAAAAGCGCATCCCGACATATTTAACATCCTACTTCAAATGTTGGACGAGGGACAATTAACGGATAGTTTGGGACGTAAAGTGGATTTTCGGAATACCGTGATCATCATGACATCCAACGTTGGCACACGCCAACTTAAAGACTTCGGACAAAGTATAGGCTTTAGTACAATCGCTAAAGAAGCCGGTAAAGCAAGCCAAACGCAACATTTGCTGGATAGCGCTCTCAAAAAAACGTTCTCTCCCGAATTTTTGAACCGTATTGACGACGTGATCATCTTCAATGCTCTGGAACGTAAGGATATTCACAAGATCATTGATATTGAATTGGCACAGCTATATAGTCGTACAAAGAGCCTGAATGTCAAACTACAGATCACGGATCAAGCCAAAGACTTCATCGTTGATAAGGCTTGGAATCCCGAATTAGGCGCTCGTCCACTCAAACGAGCTATCCAAAATCACATCGAAGACCCTATTGCCGAAGAAATTATCCTTGATAGTTTTAATGAGGGCACGAATCTCATCGTGAACGTTTCGGAAGATGGCGAAAAATTGGAGGTTAAGAACAACGCGACCAACGCATGACGAAAATCGTTACGTTTCTGTCCCTGTTCTTTTTGGGGTTTTGTGTTAATATGTTGCTTGTCGGTATGGGGTTTAATGTTTATGTTAACAACGTACTCAGTCAACTGTGTACATGGTTTTTGCCCGCTTGTGGTTATTTAGTTATTACACATCAACAGCCAATACACTACCTCAAACTTGACCGTTTTACGTCAACGAAAACAATACTTTGGTCGCTGGCATTTGTAGTTACTATTTACGTGGTTTTAGACCGCTTAGACTATTGGAATCAACAAATCGTTTTACCGGACAGTTTGCATGTATTTCGAGAGTTGGAGGACAAATCTATTGATCTGATACGTCAACTTTTGGGTACGGACACGTCCCTATCGAATTTCATGCGGAGTTTGTTCTTAATGGCTGTACTACCTGCCCTTTGTGAGGAGATTTTTTTTAGAGGGGTTATTCAAAATGCGTTATTGCACAAAACGCGCCGCACGCACTTGGCTATATGGCTTGCAGCACTGATATTCAGCGCTATACACCTTCAATTTTATGGATTTTTCTCGCGTTGGCTATTAGGCGCAATGTTGGGGTATCTGTATGTGTTTACCCAATCACTGTGGATACCAATTATCGTACATTTTCTCAATAATGCCATCACCGTTATCGTCTATTTTATTTATCTCAATCAATGGTTACCCATTGACGATCCGTTTTCAGTAAGCACACCTGTTTTTCCAATCTATATCACTTTATTAGGATGTGCGTTGAGTGTCTATCTGATGGTACGAATGGCGCCAAAACTAAATAATGAATAATGGATGTCTTTTATCTGCGAAAATCTGTCTAATCTGCGTTATCTGCGTGCTCTCCACACCCAATTCTCAATTGTCTGAACCTTGATTTTCATAAGATTACAAAGATTAACAAGATTGGAATAATGAATAATGTGGGGGATTTTCTACATTTCTAAATTCCTAAATTTTTCAATTCCACACTCCACATTCCACATTCCACGCTCAATTAACGAAAGGGCGGGCAAACCCTGCTCCTACTGTTCATTATTCATTGTTCATTATTCATTATTTTTTCACCACCTTCGCTGTCCTATTCCCTATTTTCAGAATGTACTCACCTGCGGGCAAATGCGAAATATCAATGGTGATGTTGCCACCTTGTAAGGGCAAGGCGCGCCTTGCCCCTACAAGAACGCCATTCACGTTATAAATCTCCACTCTCAATTCTCCATTCTCCATTCTCCATTTTCCATTCTCAACTCTCAACTCTCCATTAACTACGGGGTTGGGATAGACCACTAACGCCGTCGTGTTGGAAATCACGCTGTTGGTGGTAGGGATTGTATCTTCTTTTTCCAATATCGTACCAAAATATTTCCACACATCGGCGGCTTGGTAGGCAGCCAACGAGCCGGCAGGAACGAAGAGGGTATCACTGCTTATGGGGACATTGGTAAATACATCGCTTGTAATGGTTTGCGGTACAGGATTCAGATTAGTAACACTCGTCAAACCGCTACATTCAGAAAACGCACCATCCCCGATGCTCGTTACACTGTTCGGTATCTCTACACTCGTCAGACCGCTACAAAGATAAAACGCAGCTTCCCCGATGCTCGTTATACTGTTCGGTATCTCTACACTCGTCAAGCCGCTACATCCTGCAAACACATAACTCCCGATGCTCGTTACACTATTCGGTATTGTTATACTCGTCAACCCGCTACATACTGCAAATGCCTCCTCCCCAATGCTCATTACACTATTCGGTATTGTTAAACTGCCCGTCAACCCGATACAGTAAGCAAACGCAGCCTCCTCGATGCTCGTTACACTATTTGGTATCGTAAAAGCGCCCGTTTTACCTATAGGATAGACTATAAGCGTATCCTTTGCTTTGCTATATAATACGCCGTTCTCAGATGAATAACGTGTATTTCCACTTCCTACGTTAAATGAAGTCAAACTGCTACAGTACCTAAACGCCAGCCTCCCGATGCTCGTTACACTATTCGGGATTGATATACTCGTCAGTCCGCTGCAATCATAAAAAGTAGTATTTCCAATGCTCGTTACATTATTCCCTATCGTTACACTCATCAATCCGCTACAGGCAAGAAACGCAGCTTCCCCGATGCTCGTTACACTATTCGGTATCTCTACACTCGTCAAGCCGCTACATCCAGAAAACGCACCATACCTGATGCTCGTTACACTATTCCCTATAGTTACACTCGTCAAACCGATACATCCATTAAACGTACCATCCCCGATGCTCGTTACACTATTTCCTATCGTTACACTCGTCAATCCGCTACAGTAAAGAAACGCATAATTCCCGACGCTCGTTACACTGTTCGGTATCTCTACACTCGTCAAGCCGCTACAGTAAAGAAACGCATAATTCCCGACGCTCGTTACACTATTCGGTATCTCTACACTCGTCAAGCCGCTACATCCAGAAAACGCACCATACCTGATGCTCGTTACACTATTCCCTATAGTTACACTCGTCAAACCGATACATCCATTAAACGTACCATCCCCGATGCTCGTTACACTATTTCCTATCGTTACACTCGTCAATCCGCTACAGTAAAGAAACGCATAATTCCCGACGCTCGTTACACTGTTCGGTATCTCTACACTCGTCAAGCCGCTACAGTAAAGAAACGCATAATTCCCGACGCTCGTTACACTGTTCGGTATCTCTACATTCGTCAACCCGCTACAATTCTGAAACGCATAATCCCCGATGCTCGTTACACTATTCGGTATCTCTACACTCGTCAAGCCGCTACAATAATAAAACGCCCACTCCCCGATGCTCGTTACACCCGATTGTATGATTACTGTTTTAACGGATGACCTCACAGAATACCATGGAACTGCTGACGTTGATGACCAATTTCCCATTGCCCCTGTGCCACTAATCGTTAAAGTGTCATTGCTCAGGGTAGCCGTTACATCAGTGGAAATCGGCGTACCGATGTCCCAGGTTTGGGCAAAGGCGCTCATGGAGAGCGCTATTGCGATAATTGTTAATAGTTTTTTCATGATTATAGGATTAGGTTAATATTCATTCATTGTTTATTATGACAAGTCTTCAACCCACTATGGGGTTGCAGAGGGGAAGATGCCTTATACCCCGTACTGCGCTCCGCTTGTACGAGGTTATCGAAATTTAACGCCTTCCGGCGTAACAGACGGAAGCAAAATTGTATAATATCGTTGAATTTTGGCGGTTGCCCTAGTTCATTATTCATTATTCTGTTCATTCTCAATTCTCAATTAACGAAAGGGCGGGCAAACCCCGCCCCTACTGTTCATTATTCATTGTTAATTATTCATTATTTTTTCACCACCTTCGCTGTCCTATTCCCTATTTTCAGAATGTACTCACCTGCGGGCAAATGCGAAATATCAATAGTGATGTTGCCACCCTGTAAGGGCAAGGCGCGCCTTGCCCCTACGAGAACGCCATTCACGTTGTATATCTCTATTTTGTCCCCCGCCTTTAATTCTCCATTCTCAACTCTCAACTCTCCATTAACTACGGGGTTGGGATAAACGAACAATTTGCGAGCGAGTTGCGCTTCTTTCACGGTAGCCGCGTTGGGTAGGGCACGTATTGCGCCAAAGACGCTATTCCAATTACTATTTGCTTTGTAAGTGTTTAATGCATCGGCAGGCACATACAGTGTGTCGGAGCCAATCCTATTAAAATTATCATTGCCCAGTGATGGTGGCGTAGTAGCAAGACAAGTGACGGAGATAAGTCGTGGGCATTCGCCAAAAGCAGAATTTCCAATGTTTGTAACGCCGCTTGGAATGGTAATGGAAGTAAGTCCGCGGCAATAGGAAAAAGCATTATTTCCAATGCTTGTAACGCTACTTGGAATGGTAACGGAGATAAGATTGCGGCATCCGTCAAAAGCAGAACGCCCGATACTCGTAACACCATCGCTAAGGATCACGGTTTTAATACCATCACTGCCAGCATTCCATGGGGCTGAAGACCACCATGGGTCACCGGGGAAATAATCAGCCATTGCACCGCTGCCACTGATGGTCAGCGTGCGAAGATTGAGTTCCCAAGTGAGGTTGGTATCGCAAGTTCCGCTTGCTATTATGGGTGATTCTGTACCTTCGATGTAAAAATCTTTCCACACGTAAGCATTTGCATAAGCATCAACCGTGCCGTCGGGCACAATAAGTTGTATATGTTTGGCAGGAATATAACCAAACACATTCGCTGAGATGACAAGCGGGGTCGTCCATGATACATGAATTGTCTCCAACCCGCTGCATTCGGAAAAAGCCGCTATATTAATGCTTGTAACGCTACTTGGAATGATAATACTCGTTAACCCGCTACACAAGGTAAAAGCATTAGCCTCAATGCTTGTAACGCTACTTGGAATGGTAATGCTCGTTAACCCGCTGCAAGAGGCAAAAGCACTATTCCCAATGATTGTAACACTATTAGGCATAGTAACAGAAGTAAGACCGCCACAACGGAAAAAAGCATCAGCCCCAATGCTTGTAACACTGCTTGGAATGGTATAGGCTCCTGTTTTTCCCATAGGACATAGTATCAACGTAGTTTTAGTTTTATTGAACACAATACCCTCTTCGGAGGTATAAACAGCATTGTTTGTTGATACGTCAATTGCCGTAAGACCGCTACAACCGCCAAAAGCATAATTTCCAATGTTTGTAACGCTACTTGGAATGGTAATGTTCGTTAACCCGCTGCAATTGGAAAAAGCACTATTTCCAATGCTTGTAACGCTGCTTGGAATGGTAATGGATGTAAGACTGCTGCAACTGTAAAAAGCATGAGCTCCAATGCTTGTAACGCTGCTTGGAATGGTAACGGAAGTAAGACCGCTGCAAAGGGAAAAAGCATCATTTCCAATGCTTGTAACGCTACTTGGAATGGTAATGTGCATTAACCCGCTGCATTGGTAAAAAGTTCCGGCTTCAATGCTTGTAACGCTGCTTGGAATGGTAACAGAGGTAAGCCCGCTGCATTCTCTAAAAGCATAACTCCCAATGCTTGCAATGTTGCTCGGAATGGCAACGGAAGTAAGCCAGCCGCAATTGTAAAAAGCATAATCCCCAATGCGTGTAATCCCATCGTCAATGACTACTGTCTTAATAGCAGAGCGGTCAGCATGCCAAGGAGCGAAAACAAAGAAAGAATAATTTTGCATTGCCCCTGTGCCGCTGATGGTGAGGGTGCTGTCGGCGATGTTTAGGGTGGCTACTACATCCGAGGCATTAGGGCTACCGCAGTCCCACGTTGTTTGTGCGTTAGCCGTCGTTATGCCCACC
>BNXT01000045.1 GCA_025999775.1 Bacteroidia bacterium
TTTGGTTTTTTGTTTGCGGTATTGCACTTTGGATTCTTGGACAAGTTTTGCATTATTATATCCAACGCGAACAACAGCCTGCACCAAAGTTTCTTGGTTGGTTTTTGTTAATATTCAGTATTATCGGGCTGTGTTTTGTTCCATTATCGGGCTTTTGGCTATTTATTCCGCAGGGGTTGATAATTTTAGTTGGACAACAATCTGCGCAAATCCCTTAAATCCGCGTTATCTGCGTGCTGAAAATCAAAAAAATCATTTGTGAAAGTCCGTGTAATTAGTGACAAAAAACAAAAAATATGAATCTACAAAAAATACAAATTGATTTCATTACCGAAATCAAGCAGAAAATTCGGCAGGCGCAATACGAGGCGATGAAAGCTGTAAATGTGCAGTTAATCAATCTTTATTGGGAAATCGGAAAGTCCATTGCCGAAAAACAGGCGGAAAATTGGGGCAAATCTATCGTTTCCACGCTGTCGAAAGAATTGCAAGCGGAGTTTCCGGGCGCAAGCGGTTTTTCAGAGGGAAATCTTTGGTTGATGGCACAGTTTTACACTGAATATCATGTAGTTACAAATCTCGTACCATTGGTACGAGAAATTAGTTGGTCAAAACACGTTTCCATTTTAAAGAAATGCAAGGACAATCTCGAACGCGAGTTTTACATTCGTTCTACGCGGAAATTCGGATGGACAAAAAATGTTCTCATTCACCAAATTGAGAATAAAACGTATGAAAAATACCTGCTCAACCAAACAAACTTCAACGAAACATTGCCCGAAACATATCAAAAATTGTTGCCCAACAGTGAAGAAATCATTGAAAAATTGAAAGAATTATAAAATTAAAATATGAACCGTCCTTGGGAGCATAAAAAATAGAAAAATGAATATAAAAAAATGGTGGAAATACAGCGGAATTTTGTTGATTATAACGGCAATTCTGCACACGCTCTTAGCGATAGCTATGATGTTGAGAACCGGCATTTTTGCGGAAATTGTTCGCAATGGCGTTTTTAATTCTATTAGTGCCGACTTCAAACTTGGGATGGCATTTTGGTTTTTTGTTTGCGGTATTGCACTTTGGATTCTTGGACAAGTTTTGCATTATTATATCCAACGCGAACAACAGCCTGCACCAAAGTTTCTTGGTTGGTTTTTGTTAATATTCAGTATTATCGGGCTGTGTTTTGTTCCATTATCGGGCTTTTGGCTATTTATTCCGCAGGGGTTGATAATTTTAGTTGGACAAAAATCCGCGTTATCTGCGTGCAAAAACTCAAACTTCAAACAAAGATGTCAAACAAATTAAAAAATATTGGTAATTTTGCCACATTAATTTTAACATTTTCAAAATGAAAAAAATATCAGCATTATCATTATTCATTGTATTTATAAAATTTACAGCAATGGCAAAAGAAATTAAATCGGAAATAGTTATCAATGCACCGCCTGAAAAGGTTTGGGCTGTGTTGACGGATTTTGGAAAATATCCGGAATGGAATCCGTTTATTACTTCTCTGAAAGGCGAAGTGGGAGTCGGAAACAAAATAGAAATTCGGATTGAGCCGCCCGAAGGTACAGGTATGACGTTCAAACCCAAAGTGTTGGAAAAAACAGAAAACAAAAAACTTCGTTGGTTAGGCAGTCTGCTTTTCAAAGGTTTATTCGATGGCGAACACTGTTTTGAACTGATTGACAACGGCGACGGCACAACGACTTTCGTTCAAAGCGAAAAATTTCGGGGAATTTTGGTTTGGACGTTTGGAACGAAAAAAACCAAAAATGGTTTTGAAGCAATGAATTTGAAACTGAAAGAATTAGCAGAATCTGTGTAAATCTGTGTGCTAAAAAATTATGCCAGACCCCCAATCCATAGAACGCCACCCGCTAACGCCCTTCCACCTCGCGCTCCTATCCGTTGAAGTTGGAAAGCAAAGCGGCGATGTATGAAAGGATGTTGCAAAAAATTGGAATTAAATAAATTGAAAAAATCGTAACTTTGCAGGCGAGAAATGAGCATAATTACATAAAATAAACATAAATAAAAATATGTCAAGTCAACCGAATATCAAATCTTCCGCTGCCGAATACCTTACTTTCGTGGCTTCTAAGGGCGAAAATTATCAGAATATCGAAATTCGATACGAAAATGAAAACATTTGGCTCACGCAAAAAATGTTGGCTGCGCTTTATGATGTGGAGGTGCATACAATTAACTATCATATCAAAAAGATTTTTGAAGACAGGGAATTGAGTGAAGATTCAGTTATTCGAAATTTTCGAATAACTGCCGCAGATAATAAGGAATACAACACGAATCATTATGATTTACAAATGATTATCGCTATCGGTTTCAAGGTAAACAGCGGGCGAGCGGTGCAGTTTCGCAAGTGGGTCAATCAAATTGAAAATTAATGACAACCGCCTAAAAAGGCAAAAAAATTAGAAATTATGAGTAAAAAACTGTTTCTATCATCGTATTTTTCAGGCGTAAAAAACTTGTTGCCCGATTTTACAAACAACGAATGTTCGGGTAAAAAAGTCGTTTTCATTCCAACGGCAAGCGTTCCCGAAAAGGTGACATTTTTTGTCGGTGCAGATAAAAAATCATTGGCAAAACTTGGGCTAATCATCGACGAATTGGAAGTTTCAACTGCCCCTTACGAGGAAATCACAAGCAAAATTTCCAATGCCGATTATCTTTTTGTAGAAGGCGGGAATACGTTTTTCCTTTTGCAGGAACTGAAACGTACAGGCGCGGACACACTCATCATTGAGCATATCAATAAGGGAAAACTGTATATCGGCGCATCTGCGGGGTCAATGATTATTTCAAAAGACATTGAATATGTGAAATTTATGGATAATCCGAAAGCCGCGCCCGATTTGAACGGCGACTTTTCGGCGCTGTCAGTTCTTGATTTCTACATTGTTCCGCACTGTACGAATTTTCCGTTTAAGAAAGCGACTGAAAAAATTGTTGCAACATACTCGGAAACGCTTGATTTGCGGCTGATTAGCAACAATCAGGTAATTGTTGTCAATGGCGATAAGGTAGAAACGCTAACGGTAGAAGGCGAAAAATGAACATAATCACATAAAATAACCGTAAATAAAAACATTGAAAGAATTATGAATTTTGAAAATTATAAATAATTACAAAATACAATGAATAACATTTTCGATTTACAACAAACCGATGAATACCGATGGCAGGCGAAATATCGCGGTAACTATGGCATTTACACCATCAAAATCGCTTTTGATGAACGCGGACAGCGCAAGGATTTTTCCTGCACTTGCCCCAGCGATTATTATCCCTGCAAGCATATTGGGTATGTACAGGACGAGATAGAACAGCAGACGGCAAAAAATCCGAAAATCGAAAATCCTGTTCATGTTGAAGAAATTTTACAAAATGTTTCGTTGGACGAATTACGCGCTTTTGTTGTGAAGAAATCACAGTACAACAGCGATTTAACCAATGCCATTATACTTGAATTTGCCGGACGAATTAAGAAAAACGGTGAAAATATTTACATTCCGCTTATTCGTAAAGTGTTGGACGACTATCCGTTTGATATGGAAAACTTTTACGATTACGAAGAAAATGTTGAATTTGATATTTTAGACGATTGGACGAAAAAAGCCCAAGAGTTGATAGCCCAAGGCAACTATGCCGAAGCCGAATTGATTTGCAAAGCCTGCATTGAAGAGTATGCGGCTTGGCTACAAAGGCAAGATGCTGATATAGAAGATTATATTGAAAATTACGAAAGTGGATTTTTCGCTCTTTTATACGACATTGCCGACAGTGGAAAGGTGGATTTGACATCGCTTTATGACTATTGCAAAATGGAGCAAAGCGAGAAAAAATACATGTTTGCCGAGTTTCAAGATGAATTTAACAATCTGATGGCGCATTTAGCGCCCAAAGTAAATCCCGAAGATTTTATCGCCTCGCAGGAAAAGCTTTTGCAAAAAGTGAGCGATAAATCTTCATCGGAAGCACAAACGATTTTGAAACGAATGATGGATTTTTATCACGCTAATAATCAACCGGATAAAGCGGAAAAATTATTGGAGGAAAATGTACAAATTGAAAGTTTTTGTCAAGAGGTGGTAAAGAAACGCATTGAAAAAGAACAATATAAAGAAGCGAAAATACTGATAAACAATCATTTGAATAAAAGCCCCAATAATAATTTTTATTACAACCTAAGTTGGAAGGAGTTGCTTTTGACGATTGCTCAAAGAGAAAATGATTTGCCTGCTGTTAGAAAAACTGCTTTTGAGTTTATCGAAAATCACTTTGACAGTCAATATTTTACTATCTACAAAAATACATTTACGAAAGAAAAGTGGGCAGAGGAGTTAGAAAAAATCATTACGCATTACGAAAAGAGTAAAAACAAAATGTGGAGCAGTTTTTTCAACAACAATATTGCCGAGTTGTTACGTGCCGAAAACTTACAGGAACGCCTGTTGAATTACATAGAGGCACACCTTTCGGCGGAAAATATCGAAAAATATCATAAGGCGTTTGTCGAAAATTATCCCGATAAAACGCTGAAATTGTTCCGAGATGCGATAGATGACTATACTGAAAAAAATATCGGTCGCGATACATACGAGTATGTAAACCGCTTGTTGCGATTGATGTGCAAAATCGGTGGCGGCGACAAGATTGTTGCCGAAATGGTTGGAAATTACCGCGTTATTTACAAAAACCGCAGGGCGATGATGGAAGTTTTGGGGAGGTTGTAAGTTTTTGTTTAAGAAGAAGGAAGAGTGGAGTTAGGGGGTAAAAAATACAGAGATGATTAAACAGAAAACAAAAAATACAAATTGATTTCATTACCGAAATCAAACAGAAAATTCGGCAGGCGCAGTACGAGGCGATGAAAGCCGTAAATGTGCAGTTAATCAATCTTTATTGGGAAATCGGAAAGTCCATTGCCGAAAAACAGGCGGAAAGCTGGGGCAAATCAATCGTTTCCACGCTGTCGAAAGAGTTGCAGACGGAATTTCCGGGCGCAAGCGGTTTTTCAGTTGCAAACTTATGGGCAATGGCGCAGTTTTATACTGAATATCACGCAATTACAAATCTCCAACCATTGGTTGGAGAAATTAGTTGGACTAAACATGTCGTAATTTTGAACAAATGCAAAGACAAAAACCGTACGGTTGTGGAATATTCATTGAAAACAAGCACTTTACCTATCGGCGTAGCAACTTACACCACTTCGGCAATTTTGCCCGAAACATATCAAAAATTGTTGCCCAACAGTGAAGAAATCATTGAAAAATTGAAAGAATTATAAAATTAAAATATTAAAAATTATGCCAGACCCCCAATCCATAGAACGCCACCCACTAACACCCTTTCTCCCGAAAGACACAAAGTTGCTAATGTTGGGCAGTTTCCCGCCACAAAAAAAACGTTGGTCGATGGAATTTTACTACCCGAATTTCAACAACGATATGTGGCGCGTGATGGGGTTGATTTTTTTCGATGATAAAAATTATTTCGTAGATACCGCACAAAAAACTTTTCGCAAAGAACTAATTATCAACTTTTTGACAGAAAAAGGAATTGCCCTGTTCGATACCGCAACCGTGGTACGCCGCTTGAAAGACAATGCCGCCGACCAATTTCTCGAAATTGTAGAAGCAACCGATATTCGTAAATTATTACAGCAACTGCCCAATTGCAAAGCTGTTACCGTTACAGGGCAAAAAGCGATGGACACGCTGCGCACACAACTGCAAGTAGAAGAACCGGCTGTGGGTAAAAGCGCGGAATTTGCGTTAGGCAATCGTTCGATGCTGCTATTTCGTATGCCTTCCACCTCACGCGCCTATCCGTTGAAGTTGGAAAGTAAAGCGGCGATGTATGAAAGGATGTTGCAAGAAATTGGAATTAAATTACTCACGAAGTGATGCAGCAAATCGCATTGGCAGGACTTATATTGCGCAACGCACTGTCCCTGTGGGACTTTGCGATGGGAAGCTGCCTCTTTCCGTAAGCTAAAGCATACGGTTAATAAAGTGCTGTCCCTGCGGGACAAAAAAGAAATCCGCGTTATCTGCGTGCAAAAAAGTAATTACTATGGGAATAGAATTTTTATTCGTCTTAGTGTAACTTTAAGTTGTACAAGTTCGTCTTAGTGTATGTTAATTGCCGTAATATTATTGCAAAGAACTCATAAAAGCAGCAGCAAATGAAAAATTTAATGATTTCGATCAAAAAAAACAAAATCTGATTTTATTTTTCAGTTCATTATTTTCTATCGTCGTTGTTTCCATTTCAAAATATATATTTAACATTCGGTGCAAAAATACGAAAAATATTTGGAAACACCAAGAAAATAATGAACAATTAACAATGTGGGGGAATTTCTACATTCCTAAATTCCACCCTTCACTCTCCACTCTACTACAAATTCTAGTTCAAACAATTGAGCGTTGGCGAAGTTAGATGATACGTTTGATAAGTCGCAAACAATGCGTATAAACGCCTTGTTCATGATTGAAGATACCCAAATGATCGATTGTGTCAATACGTACCATACCGCTGGCGTGAATAACTTGCTCATTGCCTAACGCCATACCGACATGGGTGATGCGGTCATCTTGTTCGTTGGCATCTGGCTTGAAGTTGCTGAAAAACAATAGATCGCCAACCTGAACTTCCGACACGAAATTGATTGTTGTTCCTTGCTGTGCTTGCTGTGAGGCATCCCGAAGAAGTGTATAGCCACAAAACTTAAATACATTTTGTGTAAATCCCGAACAGTCAATACCAAATGGCGACCTTCCGCCCCATAAATAAGGTGCATTGATGTATTTGATGGCAAAAAATGCCAATCGTTCCGGTGTTTGTCCGGTACATTGATAAGCTTCATCGCCCTCATAGCGATAGGTTGTATCGGCTATTGTAAAAGTTCCCTGTTTAAACAGAGGTAGCGTACTCCCAAACACAAGCGGTATCTGAGCGTCCGCGGACTGTGCGAAAGCGACAGGTTGATTTACATACGTTTGGCTTGTTTGAGTCGATACTAAAACGTCGAACAGGTCTTGACTGATAACTAAGACCTGTTTGATATTGACCCATCCCGAATAATCGTCGAAATGACTATGTATTTTGAACCACTCTTGCTGTTTATCTTCGATGTAAAAAATCTCACCAAAGAGCAATTGCGTTACCATTTCCGACCTATGGGAGTGGGACGCTCTAACAGGGCAAATGGCTATCGGGCAAATTCCATAATTCATAGAATTATTATCCTGCGAGGACGAATTTAACAGGCATAGTGAACTGTACACGAACCGGTTTTCCACGTTGTTTTCCGGGCGACCACTTAGGCATGTTTTTAGTTACACGCAGGGCTTCTTCATCGCAGCCTCCGCCGATACCACGCAACACCTGTACGTCCGTGATACTACCGTCGCGTTCAACAACAAATGTAAGATATATCGTACCGGAGATTCCGCTTTCACGAGCGATAGCCGGATACTTAATGTTGCTGGTCAAGTATAGTTGACGAGCCTCTTCGCCACCAGGATACCCCGGATTTTCTTCTACGACCTGAAAAATCGTCATTTCCACCTCTTCTTTTTCCTCTGTGACGATAGGCTCAACATACGTATCCGCTGCGTTTTTCTGGTCGTCATCAGCATTGATATCAATCTCGTTCTCAATTTCCTTATCATCGTCCACGATCTCTATTTCGGTAACATTTTGAACCGGTGGCGGCGGTGGTGGCGGTTCGTTATTTTGTTCGGTTTGAATGATCTCTTCTTCGTCCACAATAATTTCAGTCTGCCCATTGTCCTTTACTTCTGCAGTATCGTAGGATTTCCATTCAAACGCAAATAACACGACTGCCAACGTAAATACAAGCCCAATCTCAATAAACAAACTCCGCTTGTTCTCCAAATCTGCTTTATCCGTTTTTTTCTTTTCCATGATATTTGGTGTTTTAATTATTCTGGCTGCTAAGTTACAAAATTTTTTTTAAACTGCAAAATTTTTTTTAAACTTTTTTCTTATCATAGTCTTTTTATTCATACTTTATCTTTTGTCTTGATACAAAAGAAAAGTATCAAAAGAAAAAATCAAGGATGAGTATATTTTGCTACTACGCAGTTTTACAAGGCTAAAATGCAAAAACTCACAGGCTTACGCCTGTTCAAACAGTTTGCATTTTTACGCCTCTACAAACTTCTTCGCTTAACGCAAAATCTACTATGCCATACGTATCCCCCCTCTCCATTTGGAGAGGGGACGGGAGTGAGGTAAACAGACATCACGAGCGTAGCGAAGTGATACTTTATCGCTAAAAATCGTCGCACAAAACCCTGCAGCTTGCGCAGGGGTGTGCGACTGTTATTTTTAGCAAAGACTTTTCTTTTTTGGTTCGTTTTTTCATCTGTTTATAATTTTTAGTTATTTGATATCCAGCGATATAAAACACTAAGAGGGGTAAAATTTTCATCTACATGCTCGCGGCAATACTCTTGTGTGCTTAGCGTTTGAAGTCAGTTTCTTTT
>BNXT01000046.1 GCA_025999775.1 Bacteroidia bacterium
AAGGGGGTTCATGACTTAGCAGCGTGATAAAATGTTTGTAGTAGAATAGCCTTGTACGAAATCCAAACAGAGGACTTGTCCGCCTTTCGCTGTAACTATGTCATATCCGACGATGTTTTCAGGTTGGTAGTCGCCACCTTTTACCAATACATCCGGTTGCAGACGCTGTATCAGTTCGTAGGGTGTATCTTCATCAAAGAGTATCACTTCGTCCACGCAACGCAGGGCGGCGAGCACTATTTTGCGGGACTCTTGATCCTGCACCGGACGACCTTTGCCTTTCAGTCGTTGAACTGACGCATCGCTATTCAGCCCAACTATCAACTTATCGCCCAATGAGCGCGCTTTTTGCAAGTACTCCACATGCCCTCGATGCAAGATATCAAAACAACCATTCGTAAATACAACCTTCCCCATACTAACTAAGGTTCCGGACTTATTTAGCGAAAAAGCTATAATTGTTTTATAATTTTCGCTCGACTGCCATCCACGTTCAAGAAATAGACACCGGCAGGCAATGGCGAGAAATCAATAGCCAACTGTCCATTAGTATCTGGTGTCCGTACAATACATTGTGCTGTTACATTATTACCCTTTATGTCATAAATCAATACGACAGGATTTTGTTCGTCCGTTGTAACATAGACCAAACCCGCGGTTGGATTCGGATAGACTTGTAGCGTTTGTTCAGGAAGTGTTTCTCCAACAGCTGAAATAGGAGGCTCAATAATCTCCGGCGCTGCACGGTCAACCACTATTGTATATTCTCTTTGATAGTTTGTATCTTCAGCGGTTACATGTATCTTAAATGTAGATTCACCGACAGGCAGATTGATTTTTTGACCGGCTCCGGTTATTACTTGTTCAGAATGAGCCGCAGTTACTGTAAATGTGATATTTACTACAGAATTAGGAATGTCAACCCTATAAGACAATCTATCCTTATGAAAAGCCTCAACAAGTGATCCTTCGCTCACGGACAAACCACCCAAGCCTGCGTCCGTACTCTTTGCGCGATTAATTCGTATGATGTAATTGTGGACAGTAGTACCATCCTCGGCGGTTACAATAATCGTACAAGTATTACTGTCGCCCACCTTCAATGCTAATACACCACCACTAGTAATAGCAACACTCTGTGTAACAGATTTTCTGATGGCCATCACAGAGATGTTATTCTCTTCATTTCTCACGTTTATCGTATAGTTAAATATAGTCGGACTAAATGCGGGCGTTAGCGCACCTGTTGTCGCACTCGTCATAATTGCCATCAAGGTGGCATCACTATTTGCTGCACGAACGACTACTATTTTATACGTCCGTTGTGTTATGCTATCTTCTGCAGTTACTACAATGTCGAACACATTGTTGCCTACGCTCAAAGGTTTCGTACCTAATCCTGTAATCATTTGTGTCGGGTAGGATTTTGTTGCCACAATCATAACAGACAGCGTAGTATTCGGTACCTGTACTGTATAATTTAAACTATCTTTATTAAATTCCGGCGTCAACAATTCTCCAACAACATCCAGAAGGTTCAATGTAGACAATGTGGCATCATTATTAAAAGCACGAATCACCGTTACCATATAAACTAATGCATCACCGTCTTCGTCACTCACTACAATTGGAAATATATTTCTGCCTACTAATAAAGATTTCGGTCCATCTCCTATAATAGTATGATTATTACTGGCTTTAACTGCTGTCAGTGTGATATTTGTTGTGATGTTAGGTACTATTACCTCATAGTCCGTCTTCGTTGAATCAAATGCCGGTGTTAACATACCCGTGCTTACCGTAATATCTCTCAGTAGCAGAGGTATAGGCGCTGCACGGACAACATTGACCGTGTAAGTTCTTGTCGTTACTAAATCTTCTGCAGTTACAACAATACGGAACTCATTATCGCCTGCGACCAAAGTATAAGCAAGAGCAGGAGCAACACCATTAATTGTAATCGTTTGCCCTACATCATTTTTTACTATCGTAAGTTCAATGCTCGATTGGTTCTTGGGTACATTTACCATATAATGTAAACTATCCGTATGAAAATTCGGAGTCAAAAATCCTGCATTTACGGAAATATCGTACAAGGTTACATCGTTGGGGGCTTCACGAATGACTTTCACCTGATAAGTTCGTGTCGTACCATTTTCTGCTGTTACAATAAGATCGTACGTATTTACACCTACTATCAAGTTTTTTATACCACCGCCACTTACTACTGCATTACGGTATGTTGTTATCGCTGCAATCGTAAGAACATGAACGTTGTTAGCAACAGTTACCGTATAGTTCAAACTATCTGAACGAAATGCAGGTGATAAATTGCCCACGCTTACAGTGATAGTATCTAACGTTGCTATTGTGCTCGGTGGCAAACGAATGATGGTTATCTGATAGGTTCTAGTGTCGCCATTTTCAGCGGTTACTGTTATACTAAGTATATTTGCGTTGCCCTCAGCTAAGTTGGGTACAAGTCCGCCAACATAACCATTGTAGTCAATATCTTGCGTCGCAACGTTTTTAGTTGCCGTGAACAAAACGGTTGTTACACTGTTTTCTACTGTAACTGTATAGGAGAGTGTATCCGGATCAAACGCAGGAGATAATGCTCCTACACCTATTGTATCCTGAACTGTAAGATTCAACAGCGAAACATCGTCAGATAACGGATCACCTGCGTACACATCAACACTCATCGGACTTACTAAACTCTCAAATTCGTTAGAACACTCCGAAATAAATAGAGATTCGGTATTGCCTACAATACTACTGTTCGCTGCAAACACACCCAGTGACAATAACGATACCATCACAAACACAAAAATACTTTTTTTCATAATATTATTTTTACCTGTTATTTACGTTAATATAAGCACGCAAAGGTACAAAAAAATTTAAAAACCACCAAATATTTTTTGCATTTTCTATATTAAACTTAGTTTTACGAGCTATTAGTGTTGATAATCAGCGAGTTACAAATTCACGGAGAATACTATCCCATTGGCTATCGTTTAATTTGGCGCCCAAAACGCCAATAACCTCCGAGGCGATAGCTGTACCTAAATCGCCGGATTGTTTTAATGTCATGCCACTTAATAGCCCATACAAAAACCCTGCGGCATAGCTATCTCCGGCGCCGTTGGTATCCACGCAAGGTACTACTTTCGCTTGAATGGGTTGTACCGTATCGCCATGCTGTATTAATGACCCTTTCGCTCCCAATTTGACAATCGCATAATCGCACAACGATGCTAATACCGTCAGAGATTCTTGCGGACTTTGACCTGTAAACGCATGCGCCTCTTCTTCATTGGCAAACACGATATCAACATAATTTCTCAGCATTTCTTCCAAAAATGGACGATGGTCTTCAACCACGTTGTAGCTTGCCATATCCAAAGAAATCTTCAAGCCTGCCTGTTTGGCATTCTGCATCACGGTCTTCACCAGTGCATAGTTTTGTACCAAATAGCCCTCTACATGTAAACATTCATAGCCTTGTAAGTCATTGATAGTCAGGTCTTTATCTTTTAGTTCCAAAGCAGCGCCCAAGTATGTAGCAAACGTACGTTCCGAGTCCGGACTGAGCAATGTAATCGCCGTGCCGCTTTGCATATCGCTTTGCTGTGTTAAGAAAGGTTGTATGCCGGAGTCTTGAAGACTTTGAGTGTATTTTTCGCCGTATAGGTCGCACCCTATAGAGCCTATAAAGCCCGTCTTAGCCCCCAAATGTGCAACGCCATGGATTGTATTTGCAGCAGACCCACCTGCCACAAAACTTTTGTCGGATTGTTGCAAAACATCCAAAATCTGACAAGCACGTTGCTTATCTACTAATTGCATACTCCCTTTGGGTAAATTCAGATCTGCCAAGACACGGTCGCTATCAATACGAATGATAATGTCTGTCAGTGCATTACCTATACCTACAATGGATGGTTTCATACTCACTAATTATTAAATTCACAATTTATTAGTGCAAATATACGTAAAATTATTTTACCTTTGCAAATTATTTTAAGAATTAAAAAGAAACCCGCTACAATGAACAAAGTAGGAAACGATTTCAAAAGATGAAACTACAGTCTATTAAATTGGGCTTCATTTTCTTATGTACCATCGGTTCTATGGTATATGGACAGGTAAGCGTATCGGGGTGCGTTACCGATGCCAAAACCAATGAACCTATCCCTTTTGTTGCTGTGCAATTTAAAGGGACTACGATAGGTACGACTACGGATTTCGATGGGCACTACAGTCTTACATCACCTCAATCATGGGATTCTTTGCGTGTCAGCGCTATGGGGTATATAGATCGTACTAAGGCTATACAGTCCGCCAATGCCGTTATCAATTTTCAGTTACAGTCGGCTTTGTTCAATTTGGATGAAGTTGTTGTTCATGCCGGAAAAAATCCTGCACACGCTATCATACATGAGGCTTCAAAAAGAAAATCCGATTACAATTTTGAAAAAGCAGTAGCTGTTGAATACGAGGCATATCAAATTACGGATATAGCGTTAACTAATATTGGAGAGGGCTTCCGTTCCCAACGTGCGATGCGTTCCTTTACGCGTATTTTCGATTCTTTAGCCAAAACTGCCGGCGAGGATGGACAGGTTGTTCTCCCCTTCTTTATTGCAGAAAATAATAGTGTCGTCTATCGTCGGACAGAACCGATAGTCAGAGAAAAAGAAGTCATCGTTGCTAATCGCAGTTCAGGCTATCTCATGGATAATCTCAACGCTTTAGCGCCTATGATGGGTGCAAATTATCAAAAATACAATTTTAACAAGAACTATCTGAATTTGTTTGATCGTAATTTCATGTCCCCCATCGCCGATGGCTCGCTCCTATTTTACGAAGCCTACCTTTTAGATACGGTAGAGATTGATGGATATAAGTGTTTTGAGTTAAAGGTCAAGCCTAAAAACGAGTATGAGATTTTGTTTACCGGTAAAATTTGGCTCACCGTGGAAGATTATGCCTTAATACGTATTTCTGCGGAAATCAATCACAGTGCAAACCTGAATTTTGTGAAACGCTTTACGATACAGCAGGATTATGAAAGGTTACTTGAAGGCTATTCCGTACCACAACGCTCGCGCCTTTTGATAGAATTGGTCAACGTGCCGGGACTTTCTGTGGATTACATCGTTAAATTTAATTCCTATTTCACTAATTACTCGTTTGGTGAACCAAAGCCCATTAGCTTTTTTGATAAAGTCAGTATCGTTGCAACCGATGCCGATAGAAAGGATGAACAATACTGGTTAACACAGCGTTTACAAAAAAGTCAAGATCCTTTCTCCGTGAAACAAAAGTTTGATGCCATTGATACCATTCGTCAAAATCCCAGTATCCGATGGCGTAGAAACGCTATTAATCTACTCATGAACGGCTATACGCCACTACGTAAAGCTTTGGATATGGGGCACTATGCTACATGGTTTGGATACAATGCCATCGAAGGACTACGAACACAAGCTAACCTGCGTACTTCTTACGCTCTAAGCAATCACTGGCAAGGTAAAATGATGCTTGCTTACGGATGGTTGGATCATCGTTTGAAATACGAATTGAAAGCCAGTTGGTTTATCGATCGCAACCGCTGGATGAAATTGAGCGGCGGATACAAGGATGACTATGCGAAGCTCATTGTACAGAACGATTATTTCTCTGATAATTCGCTTCTTCAACCCTTTGCCGTAGTATCCACACAATTTTACGGCGGCGACCGTATTGCTACAGAGAAAAGCTGGTTCGCCCGTTATGATGCAGATTGGGGTTATGCCAAAACCCATGCGTTAATGTTTGAACATCGCCAGATAAAACCTTTTTTTGATTTCGATTTTGTGGCGGCTAACCGTCCTGATACCCTACACAGTTACCGAACAGCCGAATTGTCGTACAGTCTTCTATTTGCCCGCAAGCGAGACCAAATCATTGTTGGCAATGACCGTTATTTTATGCAAGAACGATTGGGAAATATGTGGGAGTTTCGCTATGCGTATGGGATTCCGTTCAATGGGGACTATTTAAGTTATCACAAATTCCACCTTCGCTATGGACGTATTTTTCGTGTTGGGATGTTCGGCTCTACGCGACTGACCATCACCGGCGCTGCCGTGTTAGGTGAAATACCAACTACGGAAGCAACTCGGTTTCAGGGAAATGATAGCTTCTTTGAAAGTTATTCCGGCTATAACAGTATGGGGTTTTTGGAATTTGTAGCTGATCGTTCCGTGGAATTTCAGGTTCGACACTACTTTGAAGGCTTGCTATTCAACAAGATTTTTTTGTTAAAACGATTGCGTTGGCGAGAGATTGTAGGCGCTAATGTAATATGGTCGGATCTGCATAATCAAAGTCAGTTAGTACATTCCGACATCGCCTACAACGTGATGAATATCAATAAGCCCTATATGGAAGCGTATTACAGCGTGGATAACATCTTCAATTTTCTCCGCGTAACGGCAGTACATCGTCTATCCTACTGGGATTCTCCTAACTGTCCTAATCTCTTTGGGTTAAAGGGGTTTTCATTAAAATTTTCGCTTAATTTTTCGTTGTAAAAGTTCATATTTGCAGTCATGAAGCGATATTTTATAGAATTAGCGTACAATGGTCAATCTTTTTTCGGATGGCAAACGCAGCCCTCGCTACCCAGTGTACAAGAGACCTTAGAACAGGCTTTTTCATTGATTTTACGTCGTACTATCCACATTGTTGGAGCGGGACGTACCGATACCGGTGTGCATGCAAAATTTTACGTCGCTCATTTTGATACCGAGCTATCATTGACTTCAGAACAATTATTGGAACTCTGTCGCAAACTCAATGCGTACCTGCGCCATAACATTGTGATTTATCAAATTTTTGAGGTTGACCTAACGATGCATGCGCGATTTTCCGCATTATCACGCACTTATCAGTATTTTATTCGCTTGCATAAAGATCCCTTTGAGACCGAATTTACGTACCTTGTACATCATATACCCAATATTGAACGAATGAACGAAGCATGTCGGTTATTGCTACAATACACAGATTTTTCCTGTTTTTCCAAATCTCGTACACAAACCAAAACCAATTTATGCGTTATTAAAAGAGCTTTTTGGTTACAAGAGCATGATCGTTTAGTGTTTACCATTGAAGCCAATCGTTTTTTGCGTAATATGGTGCGTGCGATTGTTGGTACGCTGTTAGAGGTTGGCTTTGCGAAGCTCTCCATGGATGATTTTCGACGTATCCTTGAGGCAAAAGATCGCTCACAAGCGGGTGAATCAGCGCCTGCAAAGGCTTTGTTTCTGACGGACATACAGTATCCGGAATTGAGGGTGGAGGGTGGAGTTTTTAACATTTCTATTAAACGATTCAAAAATTTTATGTAAATTTGCACCATAAAATATAAATAAAAACAATTATGATTATAGCCAATCCCATATACGACCTTGCTTTTAAGCGGTTGATGGAGAGCGAGCGGGTAGCGAAGTTTTTCATAGGTACGCTGCTGGGGCAAACCATTGAGGCGGTTACCACCGCTCCACAGGAGTTCTCGCACTACAACAAAGATGAGCGGCTTGCCGTCTTTCGCTTGGACTTTGTGGCAACCATACTCACTGCCTCCGGTGAACACAAAAAGGTACTCATTGAGATGCAAAAAGCCAAAGAGTTAACCGACCTAATGCGGTTTCGCGGCTACTTGGGCGAGCAGTATAAGAAGGCAGATATGGTGAACGACCGTCGCGAAGTGTTGCCCATCACCTCTATTTACGTATTGGGCTTCAATCTGCCCGAAATAGACAGCGCCTGTATAAAAATTGGACGCGAATATACGGATATGATAACGCAGCAAACCATTGCAGAGCGGAGCCGCTTTATTGAATGTCTCACGCACGACAGTTACGTGGTGCAAACACGGCGTATTTCGCAGCGCTACCAGACTCAGTTGGACAAGTTAATGAGCGTGTTTGCGCAAGAGAATTTTACGGACGACAAAGAGGTTACCAAGCAGTACACCCACGAAACGGACGATGTGGATATAAAAGCGATAGTAGATATTTTGCACCACGTAGGCACCGACCCTGCCGAGCGCAAAGAGTTAGACAACGAAATAGAGTGGCGGCGCACCTACGAGGAGTGGTTTGGCGATAGAGACAGACAAATTATAGAAAAGGACAAAAAGATTGAAGAAAAAGAACAAGCCCTTGCCGCCGAAAAAGAAAAAAAAGCCGCAGCCCTTGCCGCCAAAGATGCCGCCCTTGCCCGCATAGCCGAATTAGAAAAACAACTTTTATCAAAACAATAAATAATAAGTTATGTCAAGTTCAGCTCATATCAAAGAAC
>BNXT01000047.1 GCA_025999775.1 Bacteroidia bacterium
CCCTCTAGCATCCATTTTATTGTAGAATCCGTAACCATCGCTTTTTCTAAATAGCTAAAAGCGATGTCTAATTGACCGGATAGGGAATACATTCTTGATAAAATTTTATAATCCTTCATGCAACTATCATTCGACAGGCAACATTGTATAGCCTCGTGCAAATCGCCTGTTTTGAACATCTCTTTACAATCTTTACTTTGTGCTTGAATCAGATGTGTACAGAACACACAGAACGACACTAAAAAATACTTAATACCAATTGACCATCTACAGTCGCTCGCATATAGGTTGTAGTTACACATAACTATCAAGAATTTATATCGCGAAGATAGGTAATAATTTTGATATTACCAAATCTTTTGGCAAGAAAAATTATCGTAAATTCAAAAAAATATCGTATCTTTGTGCCTTAATACTGCCCGAATTATTTGGGCAGAAGAATCAGGATGATATGAAAGCGAGAGAGAAATGTGTAACAAGTGTGCGGTTATGTACGGAGATGAATCATACGACGATATTAACGGATTGTTTGACACGGAAGTTATAGCTAACGTAAAACGGTTTGAAGACTATCTGCAAGGCAAGGATACTATGTTTTTTGACGTAGATGAGATTGTTGACCTCATTGATTTTTATATCATGAACGACAATTTTGTCAATGCTCAAAAGGCGTTAGATTTGGGTATTCAGTACAACGCTGAACATTTTGATTTGAATCTCAAGAAAGCGCAAATATTAGCCAATACACGTCAAAAAAAAGAGGCGCTGAAATTGCTACGGCGCTTAGAGCAACTAAATCCCAACAACACGGATGTGTTTTTTACGCGAGGAACGGTGTATAGCGCCGCAGGCGACAGTGAAAATGCTATTGCAGAATACCAAAAAACGCTTGACTGCTCGCACGACGAAGAGGATATTGACAACGCAGAAAATATCTATTTTAACTTAGGCATCGAATATCGACGTATTGGCAATACCCACAAGGCGTTGCAATACTTTGAGGAGGTTTTGCGTATCAATCCGAGCAACGACATCGTACTTTCAGATATTGTAGATATGTACGGTCTCTGCGAAGAATGGGATCGTGGTATTGCTTTTTTTCAATCGTTGATTGAGGAAGATGCGTTTTGTTACGAGGCTTGGACGTATTTAGGCATGTGCTACAAAGCTACTTCTCTGTACGAAAAAGCGTTGGAATGTGTGAATTACGCATTATCTATTGATGATCGATACGATGTAGCCTTGATTGGAAAGGCGTTTTTACTGTGCCTATTGAACGACTATCGCAAAGCCATTGATATTGCCGGCGAAGTACTAAAGATTTATCCCGACAATATAGGCATACGCTATGTCATGGCAGAATGTTATAGAAAATTACTCTTGTTTGAAGAGGAAACCTTTTATTTACAAGAAATTGTACGCATCACGCCATCTGAAATTCGTGCGTGGAGTGAACTCATAATCGCTCATCTCAATACTGACCGTACTGAAGACGCAAAAAATCTACTACAAGAAGCGACCTCGCATATACCGGATTTTCCTACCTTGTTTCTGAATTATGGCGATCTCTTAGCGGAACATTATGGGCGCTCCGATAAAGGGTTACAACAGATGTACACCGATTTAGAACGCATGTATAGTGTGGTGGACATATCAAAGTTTACTATTGACGCTCATTTAGCTGCTAAAGGAAGTAATCCTAATTTGTTACTGAATCTATGGTTATGGCAACAATCCTGAAAAATGCGTTGATAATCAACGAATATACGCGTTATTATGGGCATATTTTAGTTTCTAGCGAACACATTCACAAAATATTGCCTATAACCGATGATTTGTCTGCTTATCACTCTGAAACGCAAGTTTTGGATTGTAGCGGTTGTATCGTTATACCCGGTTTGATTGATGATCAAGTACATTTCCGCGAACCCGGACTGACCCATAAAGGCGATATTCTGTCCGAAAGTCATGCCGCCGTTGCCGGTGGTGTTACCTCGTTCATGGATATGCCAAATACTAACCCGCAAGCATTAACACAAGAAGTATTAGAACAAAAATATGCGTTAGCAGCCGAAAAATCGCTCGCCAACTACAGTTTTTACATGGGCGCCTCAAATACGAATATAGAGGATGTACTACAGACTGATTTCAGCAAGATTTGTGGTGTAAAAATCTTCATGGGGTCGTCCACCGGCAATATGTTGTTGGATGATGATACTGTGTTGGAACAGCTCTTTTCGCAAGTTAAAGGACTTATTGCAGTGCATTGTGAGAATGAAACGCGCATTAGAGAACGCACGGTGATGGCACGGGAGCGTTACGGCAATAACCCGCCGTTATCGGTACATTCTTGGATTCGTGATGAAGAGACCTGTTATAGTTCTTCGCTCAAAGCCGTCACATTAGCACGTAAACACAATACTAAACTGCATGTATTGCATCTCTCTACCGCCAAAGAATTAACGTTGTTTTCTGATCAATCGTTAGCCAATAAATCTATAACCGCCGAAGTGAGCATACCGCATTTGTGGTTTACGGATGCCGATTACGAGCGCTACGGTACCCTTATCAAGTGTAATCCGGCTGTTAAAACGCTGCATGACCGCGAAGCTTTGCGCCAAGCCGTTATCGACGGACGTATTGATGTCCTCGCAACAGACCACGCACCCCATACATGGGCGGAAAAACAACAAGACTACTTCAAAGCGCCCTCCGGAATACCCATGATACAACATTGGTTAGTCGGATTATTGGAATTAGAGCGACAAGGGATATTCACATTGGAACAAATTGTAGCAAAGACCGCACACAACCCCGCACAACTATTCAAAATTCAAGACCGTGGCTTTATCCGAGAGGGTTACTATGCCGACTTGACGGTAGTGGATACCCACGCACCTCAAACCGTCGAAAAACAGAGCCTTTTGTCAAAATGTGGATGGTCTCCATTGGAACAACAAACGTTCCATAACTCTGTGAAATACACCTTCGTCAATGGACATCTGACATTCAATCAAGGCATTTTAGATACCTCAAAAACAGGACAACGCCTATTGTTTAATCCTAATACACCTTAACATGAAACCATTGCAATTCGTTATTATGCTGATATGTACCTTGTTAGCATCGTGTACATCCTTTAAAAAAGAAAAACCCAATGTTGTATTGACCGACAAGCAGATGGTCGCTATTTTGACGGATATTCATTTGATAGAAGCGTCCCTCAATGAAAAGCAACGGTCTGTAGCCTATAACATTGATTCCTCAAAAATTTACACTTATTCTGCCTATCAACAGTTATTTGAGAAATATGGTATCACGAACGACGATTGGCAAAAGAACCTGTATAATGCAGTGTTAGACAGTAAAAAATTCATCACACTATACGATCGAACAATAGAAAATTTGAAAGAGATCGATAGTCTTGCACAAGTCAAATCAAACGTTCACCGCAATGTTAATTAAAATTAACATTTTGAATTGTTTTACATCAAATTAAAAGCATAACTTTGTGGCAGAAAGATTTTTGAATATGGATGGTGTAACTTACAATAATCGTAAGATCTACTCGCTTTCGGATGTTGCTCACAGCTTGAAATCCGTTATTGAACAGGCGTATGTACAAGATTTTTACGTAAAAGCCGAGATTTCCAAGCTAAATTACTATCCCCATAGTGGGCATTGCTATCCCGACTTAGTCGAGAAAGTTGACACGACCGTGAAAGCGCAGATGCGTGCCACAATATGGGCGGGTGATTACGGACGTATCCGTACCAAGTTTGTAGAAATTACAGGTACCGAATTGAGCGATGGTCTTAAGATACTTTGTTTAGCAACGATGAATTTTCACCCTGCCTACGGCTTGTCGCTACATATACGGGATATTGTACCGGAATATTCGTTGGGAGAGATGGCAAAACAGAAACAGCTAACAATCCAACGCCTCAAAGAGAAAGGTATCTATGATGCTAACAAACAATTATCTATGGCGTTGTTACCACTATGTATAGCCGTTGTTTCAGTGAGTACGAGTAAGGGTTACGAGGATTTCCAGAGTATTTTACGGGCATCAAAACATCAGGTGCATACGTTTTTGTTTCCTGCGCTATTGCAAGGGGATGGCGCTGTTATATCCATTAGCGCTCAGTTAAAGCGCATTGCAGCGATGTACGAACATTTTGATGCGGTTGTGATTATTCGTGGCGGAGGCGGTGATGTGGGGCTGAGCGCTTACGATAGCTACCAATTAGCCGCTTTAGTAGCTACGTTTCCACTACCTGTCATCACCGGCATCGGACATTCCACCAACGTTACCGTAACCGAAATGGTAGCTTTCCATGCTGCTATAACACCTACAGATACGGCAAACTTCATACTCGAAAAAGTGGATGCCTTCATAGACAATTTGCATCGCATACGAGAAACCATTAGTTTTTATGCTTTACGAAAAGTGGATATTGAACGACAACGGATGCAAACGATAGCACAGTACATAAAAACAGTAACAGCTACTAAAATCCATACGTGTCGTTACCAACTGTCGGCATCTTTACAATCTATTCGGCACTTATCGCTTCGCAAAATCAATAACGATAGACACTATCTGGCATTGACCAACGAAAAGATAAAATTATTAGACCCTATCCATATTTTGCGACGCGGGTATAGTTTGACCCTTTGCAACGGTAAAATTATCAAAAAACCCGAAGAATTAAAGTCCGGCGATACCATAGAAACACAACTTAGCCATGCCGTCATTCACAGCACAGTCAATAAAATAAAAGTTCCTGCTAAAAAATTAAAATCATGAAAAAAACCTATACCGAAGCCTATTCAGAGCTACAAGACATTGTTCAATCGTTGGAGAACGAAGATACTGACATTGATAGCTTATCAACCAGTATTCAGCGTGCCATTGCGCTCATTAACATTTGTAACGAAAAACTTGCGCTTACTGAACAAGAAGTGCAAGCGTTAGTCAAGCAAATCGAAGAACAGAACTAAGCGTTCTTCGGGGCGTACTTCTTGTACTTATTCATAAACTTATCCACACGACCTGCGGTATCCACTAATTTCACTTTGCCGGTAAAAAATGGGTGCGACGCGCTTGAAATCTCCAATTTTACAAGGGGATACTCATTGCCATCCTCCCACTTAACAGTGTCCTTCGTGGCAACGGTTGATTTTCCTAAAAACGAATACTCGTTAGACATGTCTTTGAATACGACAAATCTATAATCTTTTGGGTGAATATCTTTCTTCATAGAGGTGAATTTTGAGGGACAAAGTTACGAATATTTTTTGAATTAACCAAATTTTGGTTAAAAAATTTAGGAATTTCACACTCAATTGTCTGAATCAAGATTTTCATAAGATTTTCAAGATTAACAAGATTTGAACAATGAAAAATGTGGGGGAATTCCTATTGAAATGCACCCATCCTGGTTCAGACAATTGTCAATTCCAAAATTTTTTGTAACTTTGCAAAAAATTATATTCATTTAAGGATGGTCAAGCCCAAAATTATGTTTGTCAATCAAGAGATGATGCCTTATACACAGGAATCACCTACGGCTTTGTTTGCCAAACAACTTGCCGAATACGCTCAAAAACACGGTAGCGACGTTAGAGTTTTCATGCCTAAATTTGGCGACATTAGCGAACGTCGCCACCAATTACATGAAGTCATTCGACTGTCAGGTATCAATATCGTTGTTAACGACATTGATTATGCGCTAATTGTTAAAGTTGGAGCAATCTCGGAGACTCTCAAATTGCAGACTTATTTTATCGAACATGATGATTTCTTTAAGAAACATCTGACGGACGCCGCAGGCAAACTTTCGGAAGAGGTGGACTCGAAGATGATTTATTTTGTGCATAGTATTGTGGAAACAATGATTCGGCTCAATTGGATTCCGGATATTATTCACTGTACCGGCTGGTTTTCGGCTATTTTCCCGATGTATGTTCGCCGTGTTTACAAGGATCGCATTGGATTAAAGAAATGCAAGTTTGTTACAACGCTTGGCAATGTTACTTTCAATGGCAAAATTGGTAAAAACATGCAGAAGAAATTGGCGTTTGACAAGGTTCCTGAGAAAGACCTCGAACGGTTTAAAGATACGGATTATGCAGCGATTATGAAAGCCGCTATGGGCTTTTCGGATGCTATTGTCGTTGCGGATGAAGAAACAAATCTTAAACTTATTAGCTATGGGCGCGGCATCCATAAAAATATCATCATTAATCCGGTCGAAGAACTGCCGGAAGCGTGCAGAGTGTTATACCAAAATTTATTGATTAAGTAATGAAGAAGCGTTGGAAGATATATTGTGGGGTTGTATTATGTGTAACTATCTGTGCAACGGCTTGCAAACGAGACCCGTTTTCGTTGATAGGAGGAGGGTTGCAACCCGGAGATGAACTTATCAATGCAAAGTACAATGATACCAGCGCTTGTTTGAATATCACGGCTTACACGATTCCCGATATAGACTCGGTGTTAACCAGCTCTTTTACGACGTTTCATTTGGGGAGCTACAACCATCAAGATGTTGGAACCTTTACCGCCAATATCATTACGCAAATATATCCTGAATCAGGTGAGTTAGATGCCATTTTCAACAATATCCTTGTGGATTCGGTAGTGCTACGTTTGGCAATGTCGGGCGCTTACCCCTACAGTAATGATATGCAGTGGTTAGACCCGATGTACATTCGTATTGGTGAATTGACTTCGCCAACATTGATTGATTCTGCGAGTACATCTGCAAGCTACTATAGTAACCGTGATGAGGCGCATACATCGGGATCGATATGCCCAGACTACCTGATAACGCCAAGTTTGACCGATTCGATACCTTCGGAATCAGACTCTTCGGTGATGGTTGCTAATAATGTTCTGCAAATACCTTTGAGCAACGATTATGGTAGAAAAATACTGACTGCTGCCCGCGATCATTGTACGTCGTTTAATGACTTTTTAGCACAAGTATATGGCTTATATATTGAAGCTGTGCCGGCGACAGGTACCAACAGCGGAGAAATATTGAATATCAATTTCAATGATACGCGTACGCGGTTGGTCGTTTATCACAAACAAGACTATAGTGATACCGTATCCACGGCAACCGCTTTCAGCCTCTCGTTTTTGGGGAGCAAGAGCTACAATTACTTCCATACGGACAGGTCGTCTGCTAATCCCCAGTATCTGAACCAACTTAATCGTAGCGATACGACGCTCGGACAACAAACATTGTTTTTACAAAGTTTCAATAATGCACTGATTAGCTTTGAATTGCCGAATATTCGTGAACTTCTCAATATCGAGAATGGAAAAACCATTGTGATAAATCATGCGGAGTTAGTATTACCTGTGGATAATACCGTATTTCGGTTTATACCACCTTCACGATTGGTTATGGGTGTTGTTAAGACGCAGGATTCAATTTATCAAATTGCGGATGAAGCTGTCTATAGCGATGGCTACTATCGTTCGGATAAAAGTGAGTATCGTTTCAAAATTACGCGTTTTGTTCAGGGCGTGTTAAAAGCCTCGGCGACCGACCCGATACCGACGGTTACACTATTTGACGAAGCTCGACTTTCGCAAGCATCGGTGTTAGTAGCTCATGGCGCAGACAAAGGGTTTAACAGCGGACGTAATTTTCACTTGGAAATAGTATATTCCGTGATACCATAGAATTGAGTGTGGAGTGTGAAGTGTGGAATTGAAAAATTTAGGAATTTAGAAATGTAGAAATTCCCTCACATTGTTCATTATTCATTGTTCATTGTTCATTGTTCGTTTTTATAACTAATTGATATACAGTTGATTATAAATTCGGAGACACCTTTTTGGGTGTCCCAGCCAAAAAAATGCTATCTTTGCGGCATGTTTATACGAAAAAAGAAAAATCCGAGCGGTGTGGTCAGCGTCCAGGTGATAGACAAAAGAGGAGGTAAATACCACGTTGTAAAAACAATCGGTAGCAGTTCCGATGCGTCAGAGATAGAGTTGTATTGCGCATTTGCCAACCACACAGCAAGGCGGCAACGGTTGATTACATGAAGTTGTATTATGATGAAGATGTGGAACCGCACAAAATCTATCGTTATTTGAATAAATTACACGACACGCAAAAGGACATCG
>BNXT01000048.1 GCA_025999775.1 Bacteroidia bacterium
GAGGAAAATCTGCCAATGAGTTGGGTATTCATGATATGAGTGGGAATGTGTTTGAGTGGTGTAGTGATTGGTATGGGAGTAGTTATCCAAGTAGTACGAGTAATCCTACGGGCGCTACTACTGGCTCTGACCGCGTGGGTCGTGGCGGCAGCTGGTTCAATGTTGCGTCGGAGTGCACGGTTTCCTATCGCAGCCGCAACGCGCCAGCGAATCGCGGCCGCAATCTTGGCTTCCGGTTGGTTTTGGTTCCCTAGTTTAGAGTGCAAAATAGAGTGTAAAATAGAGTGTAAAATAGAGTGTGGAGTGTGGAGAGTGGAGTGTGGAGCGTGGAGTGTGGAGTGTGGAGTGTGGAGTGTGGAGCGTGGAGTGTGGAGTGTGGAGTGTGGAGTGTGAAGTGTGGAGCGTGAAGTGTGGAGTGTGGAGTGTGAAGTGTGGAGCGTGAAGTGTGGAGTGTGGAGTGTGAAGTGTGGAGTTGCGGTCGTTGAGCGTAGTCGAAACGACAATGTGAATTCCCTACGGGCAAAATAGTCCGTTAGGACTTGCATATCAATAGAAATAAGCATATCATCCACACATTGTAGCCCGTAGGGCTTTCACCTTATTGTTAGGTATTATATCAGCAGGGGATTGCGGGTCAAGCCCGCAATGACGACCTCTGAAAATTGTTCATTGTTAATTGTTCATTATTAATATCACGAGCGTAGCGAAGTGATACATTACCGCTAAAAATCGTCGCACAAAACCCTGTAGCTTGCGCAGGGGTGTGCGACTGTTATTTTTAGCAAGCATTTTTCTTTTGGTTCGTTTTCTTTTGTTGCTACAAAAGAAAATGAACAATAAAAAATGTTAAGACTATAGTAGAAGAGATTCTATAGCGCCTCAAACTTTTTTTAACCCAAAATTATATTCTATCCCGATAATTAAAAAAAATTATGTAAATTTGTCGTAGCAATGATGCAATAACTCGAATAAACGTATGATATGGAGTATAATTTTAATGCCATAGAAACCAAATGGCGACAGTATTGGACAGATAATAAGGTCTATAAAACGGTCGAAGATACGACTAAACCCAAGTTTTATGTCTTGGATATGTTTCCGTACCCGTCGGGTGCGGGCTTGCATGTTGGGCATCCGTTGGGCTATATTGCCAGCGATATTTACGCTCGTTACAAGCGTCTGATGGGGTTCAACGTACTTCATCCGATGGGTTTTGATGCGTATGGATTGCCGGCTGAGCAATATGCTATCCAGACAGGACAGCATCCTGCCATCACGACGGCACGCAATATTCAACGCTATCGCGAACAATTGGATAAAATTGGCTTCTCATTTGATTGGGAACGTGCTGTGGAAACTTGTGATCCTGCCTATTACAAGTGGACACAATGGACATTTATACAGCTATTTAAAAGTTACTATTGTTACGATGTCCAGCAGGCACGACCAATAGATGAACTCATAGAGGTGTTCTCACAGCAAGGAATCGCCAATCTGAATATTGCTTGCACGGAACACCTTGATTTTACTGCGGAACAATGGAACGCTAAATCGGAAAAACAGCAGCAAGAGACGTTAATGAACTATCGGCTTGCTTATTTGTCGGATACTGTGGTTAACTGGTGTCCAAAGTTAGGTACGGTGTTGGCTAATGACGAAGTTAGCAATGGCTTGTCTGTTCGTGGCGGCTTTCCTGTGGAACGTAAAGCGATGCGGCAGTGGTCGTTGCGTATCTCTGCGTATGCCGATAGATTGCTTACAAGCTTAGATACGTTAGAGTGGAGCGATTCAATCAAAGAGGTACAGCGCAATTGGATAGGGAAGAGCAAAGGTTGTCAAATGCAATTCAAGATCGCTGATAGCGAGAGTAATGTTGATATTTTTACAACCCGTGCGGATACTATCTTTGGCGCTACGTTCATGGTATTTAGTCCCGAACACGTATTGATTTCATCCATTACCACGCCGGAACAGCGGCAAGCAGTTGAAGATTACGTTGCCTACGCTAAGAATCGTTCGGAACGCGAACGTCAAGCCGAAGTAGGGAATGTGAGTGGCGTTTTCACTGGCGCTTATGCCATAAATCCATTTACAGAAACCAAGATACCTATTTGGATTTCCGATTACGTGCTTTCCGGCTACGGTACCGGCGCGATCATGGCAGTACCGGCGCATGATGACCGAGACTATCGGTTTGCAAAATATTTTAAGTTGCCGATAATACAGGTCGTCGCAGGAGGGGATATTACCACCGAAGCGTTTGAAACAAAAGAGGGCACGATGATCAATTCGCAGTATCTTGATGGCAAGACGGTTAATCAAGCTATTGATGTGATCATCCAAAAAGCCGAACAGAGGGGCATCGGTAAGGCAAAAATCAATTACCGTCTGCGGGACGCTATATTCAGCCGTCAACGCTACTGGGGCGAACCTTTCCCTATGTATTACAAAGACGGTATGCCCTATACCTTAGACGAGCAAGAGTTGCCGCTATTATTGCCGCCGGTGGATAAATATTTACCTACGGAAACAGGCGAGCCACCATTAGCACGCGCTACGCAGTGGATTACCAAAGAGGGCTATCCCTTAGAAACAGCCACGATGCCCGGCTTTGCAGGTTCCAGCGCCTATTATCTGCGTTACATGGATGTCCATAATGATACGGCATTGGTGAGCAAGGAGGCTGTTACGTATTGGAAAAACGTGGATTTGTACGTCGGCGGCTCCGAGCATGCTACAGGACACCTCATTTATTCTCGCTTTTGGAATAAATTTTTATTCGACATCGGCGTAAGTTGTACCGAAGAACCCTTCCAAAAAATGATCAATCAAGGCATGATATTAGGACGTTCGAGCCTTGTTTATAGGGTCGTTGGTACAAATAAATTTGTATCTTTGGGCTTGAAAGACCAGTATGAAGTACAGGCGTTGCATGTGGATATTAGCATGGTGGACAACGACAATTTGAATATAGAGCAGTTCAAACAATGGCAACCCGACTACGCTAACGCAGAATTTATTTTAGAAAACGGTAAGTATGTATGTGGCGTAGAGATTGAAAAGATGTCTAAATCTTTCTATAATGTGCAGAATCCCGACGATTTGGTGGAGCGTTATGGCGCTGACACATTGCGTATGTATGAGATGTTCTTAGGTCCGATAGAGCAATCCAAACCATGGGATACACAGGGAATAGAGGGCGTATCTCGGTTTTTGAAAAAGACGTGGCGACTATTTTTCCCTAATGATGCCGATTTGAGCGTTGTTGATGTGGCACCGACGCCGGATGAATTGCGGGTATTGCATAAGACCATTCGTAAGATACAGGAAGACTCCGAACGGTTTGCGTTCAATACGGCGGTGAGTACGTTTATGATTGCCGTTAATGAGTTGACAGATTTGAAATGCCACAATAGAAGCGTGTTAGAGTCCTTGCTTATTTTGTTATCGCCCTATACTCCGCATATAGCGGAAGAGTTATGGTCTCAATTAGGGCGCCAACAGAGTATTCAAGCAGCCTCCTATCCGATATATGAGCCTCAGTACGTAGTAGAGACGACGGTTACATATCCGGTATCTTTCAACGGAAAAACACGTTTTACAATCACGCTACCCAACGACTTGACGAGTGCAGAGGTTGAAAGCGCCGTATTGGCAACTCCGGATGCTCAAAAATGGCTCAATGGTCAAACACCTAAAAAAGTGATTGTGGTGCCGAAAAAAATTGTGAATATCGTGGTTTAGTAAGTATGATTGCGGTAACAGATTACCACGCACTCAATTTCACTTGGTGGGTTCCAAAGTGAGATTGAACTTGATAGATATAGACGCCTTTGGGTAGAGATTGAGTTGAGAGGTGCAGTGTATTCATACCCTCGTGTACAGCCTGATAGCCGTGCATAACGGTTTGTCCTAAGAGACCTATTAAACGCCATTCAATACGTTCGTTAACAGGGCTTTGATACTTAATTTCAATGGAATGTTCAGAAAGATGATAATAACAATTCAGAGTATTGTCGGCATCGTATTTTACAGCGTTGTTGGTAGGTGTAGCGTTATTTACAAAAAATGGTATTGCGTTAGGACCTACGTAGTCGGGTGTTAAAGCGCCGATAGTGATGGGGTCGCTACGGTATTCGTCGGCGCCAATATCCGCATTACCCGTCCGGCTCTGCTTTTCAAAGTCGGTCGTTAAATACGTCGGAATACCGGTAATGGCATCAATAGCAGGACTGCCACTACCAATTTTATAAACTTTTACCGGTAGGGTATCGGTGCAATTTGTAGAGCCATCAGGACAAGTGGTGTGTACGAGTTGCGGATCAACAAGGTTGACCTGTGCCGGCGTATAGGTTATGCCTACTTGTGCACTGCCTGTCGGGTAGAAGATATTATTAGAAAATGCGACAGCAGCAAGCGCAGCAGAACTGTAACTTTTTACAATAGTATTGGTATTATTAACAATAATATTATTCTCAATCTTGCAATTGATAGGGATTTTGCCGTAGTTGCCATTATTTGTAAAGCCAATCTCAATATCAGATTTGTTATTGATTAACGTGTTATTTGCAAAGATAACATTCTCCGGCAAGAAGTGAGCCGAGTGGCTCGTTGAGCTGTTTGTAACATCGCCGTTTGTCAATGCCAATACGGGATCCCATTTTTCGCCGGTTAGATGGTCGAAATAATTATTGACGATGACATGATCAATACCATACACGCGAACACCGCCACAACCATTGCCATCAACGGTTTTACCGTTGCCAAAAAAGTAATTACCTTCAACGCGATTACGAAAACCGTGACGTAAGCAAACGGTGCCAAGACATTCGATAAAAGTATTATAGCGAACGATATTGTCACAGGCTTTTACCGATATAATTTCGGGGTCGCCATCACAGTTCTCAAATAAATTGTACTCAACAACGGTATAGCCGCTACTCATCGACAAGCCGCTGACGCCAATACGGATGCTTTCTTTCTCGTTTGCAGCACGTGGAGTGTTGTTGCGAAAATGATTGAAAGCAATCACATCGTACCGCGACAACTCTCCGCTACTACTACACCCATCAATAGTGATAAAATTACCACCTTGTGTTTTATTCTCGAAGAGATTGTAGTCAATACGATTATTCCACGAAAGTAAAATGGTGTCGCTGTAATAATTTCCAATCAGTATCCACTTCACCGATGTGGTCTCGGTAAGGTGGAAGATATTGCGGGTGATATGGCAGAACCTTGCACCCTCTGTTTTGATAACGGTAACGTTCGTGCTTGCAAATACGAACCCTTCAATTGTAACGTATTCGACGTGGCGGAGCGTAAATGCCGAGCTATTGATAAGCGTAACCTGTCCTGTGTTTGCCGCTCGAATGATGATAGGGTTGTCAGAACAGCCGGAGGTGGTGATAATGCAGTTGCCGATGTCGAACGTGCCGTCGGTAAGTTCAAGCGTATCGCCGGGGTGAAGACCCGCAAGCGCCGTCTTGAATGTCGAAGCGCTAACGGCAGTATGTTTTGTTGGTGTGGCAGCATTGATATTTATCACGGCGCCTATCGTGGTATCCTTACTGATGACGAACGATGACGTGCTATTAGTACCCGATAAAGCGCCTGTCCAACCTTGAAAAACGTAACAAGCATCGTTTTGAACTTGTGCGCTTACGGTAGTGCCATCGTAGAAGGTATAGGTATGGTCAGTAGGATGTGTAACAGGCGTTGTACGAATACTGATAATACCATTATTAGGTTGTACCACCGTGAGCGTATAAATTGCAGGCGGATTGGCTACGTCAATACCAATAGCAGCGCCAATGCTGATATTGTTGGTAATAGTAATAGTGTCTGGATTGTCTGTACCAACCAAAGACCCTGTCCAATGCGTGAATTGATAACCGGTATCAACAGCGCAAGTGAAAGTGAGAAAATCACCGATATGATACTCCGATTGTAGAGGCTGGACGCTTATTTGAGCATGGTCAGGCTGGGTGATGACAACGGCTCTGACGGTCGAAGCGCCACCAAAAGAAACCCCATCAATAGGGTCTGTGCCAACATAGATATCATCAATAAAAACGGAAGAAGTCGTGCTGTTCGATGAATTAGCAAAACGAATGGCATGCACTTCCTTATTACCCGACGCTCTGCCTAAATCCGCAGGCGTATAAGTTTCTCTGAAAGTAAATGTTTTGTCAACAACAACGCCATTGATAGCGATTTTATACTGATTGGCATCCATATCAAGTTGCATACTGATGCGTTTCCAATCGCCGAGGGTGTAAGTGCCTTCATTGGCGCCGCTACTGCCATTGTAAACCTTGATGTTGCCCGTTGTACTATTGGGCTTCAGAAACTCAATCATCGCGGTACGTTTGGAACTACTGTTAGGGGTGTAGTCGTACATCATCAATTGGAAATTAGCGGTTTCGAGCGTTTGCAGATTGATGTACAAATCGACGTAAACAAGTCCGGTAAGTCCTGTTTCTGTTTTGGAATAACCTGTATATTCCATTTGTAAACTACCGCTTGCATCTTGCAAATGAAGTCCGTTGTCGCCGGTAGATTTCGCTGTAGTAGCAACCGTCGCCGTACCCGAAGTGGTAATCCATTTTTGTTGTCCGTTAATGGCATTGAGCGTGTAACCATCGCTCGTCTCAAACGAGGTCTTGAGCATGTCGCCGTCTATGGCAAATGCCACGACGTTCAGGATGATAGATAAACAACAAAGAGTTAACCGTTTCATAGCGTTTTATTTTTATAAAATATAATCTGGTATATTGGTTGACCAATTTAATTTTTGCAAAGATACAAAATTTTTTGAATTACACGCAAAAATAATGAACAATGTTGAATTTTAATGCTATTTATCTGCGAAAATCTGTCTAATCTGCGTTATCTGCGTGCTTAAAAAAATTGAGAATTGAGACACTCCACATTCCACACTCAATTAAAAATATTTCGTATATTTGCGAATTGTTTAATAATATTTATCTATTATGAGAAAATTTTCATGTATTCTAACAGCCGCCCTAATGATAGGCATAACGACAGCTAACGCACAGTACGTTGACGGGGGAACAACTGGTAGGTGTAGATGGGAAATTACTGGCAGCATCCCTAATTACACCCTAACCATTAGCGGTACAGGCGCACTGTCCAATTACGTGCCTTGGTATAGCTACCGCGACGACATTACTTCGATAGAAATAGGCAACGCCGTTACAGCTATCGGTATCGCCAACTTTTTCGGTTGCACTGAACTAACAAGTGTAACCATAGGCAATTCCGTTATATCTATCGGCGACGGAGCTTTTTTGGGTTGCAGCAGACTAACAAGCATAACCATACCCAACTCCGTTACCTCTATCGGTGAATCCGCTTTTACCGGTTGCAGCGGACTAACGAGCATATACGTCAATCGTTCTACGCCTCCAACTTTGGGGGGTAGCAATGTTTTTAATAACGTTAATACAAGCACTCATACTCTGTATGTGCCTGCGGGGGCAACAGATTATGCAACAACAGCACCGTGGTCAGCGTTTACGATTGTAGGGATTTCTTTTTATACGCTAACTTTTGATGCGCATGGCGGTACGCCTATAGATGTGCAGAGCAATATTCCGAGCGGTACAAAAGCAATACAACCCGCCGACCCTACCCGTACGGGTTACGAATTTGACGACTGGTACAAGGAAGCGACTTGCGACAACGCTTGGGACTTTGAAACAGACGTAGTAACATCAAATGTAACACTATTTGCCAAATGGACGGTAGTTACCTACAACATCACGTACAATTTGAACGGCGGTACAAACCATGCTACTAATCCCACTATCTATACGATAGAGAGCGTACTCATTACGTTGCAAGCTCCCACGAAGGACTACTATGATTTTGCAGGTTGGTCAAACGGCGGCACGATAACTGCAGGCAGCACGGGCGACACAACCTTTACGGCAAGTTGGACGCCAACGAATTACAATATTACCTACGAGTTGAACGGCGGTATAAACAATGCTGCTAACCCTCCTGCATACACGATTGAGAGCGCACTCATTACGTTGCAAGCCCCCACGAAGA
>BNXT01000049.1 GCA_025999775.1 Bacteroidia bacterium
CGGGTGTACTCTGTGGGTCATACAAAGACAATTAAATCACACAAAATCAGCGAGTTACAAATTTAAGTGGCTCGCTTTTTTTGTTTTTCCGGATATAGAAGCGACAAAAAAAAATATTTTCTTGGTTATTTTTTTTTAAAATCGTATCTTTGTAAAATTTATCCGAGAAATAATAATAAAAAACACTATACAATGGTAAAAAAAGCATCCTCATTTATTGAAAAAGACGAGTTAGTTGTTAAATTTGCCGGAGATTCCGGAGATGGCATGCAATTAGCAGGAACTTTCTTTTCGGACGCGTCTGCGTTAGCAGGTAACGATTTAGCTACGTTTCCCGACTATCCTGCGGAGATTCGCGCGCCGCACAACACAATAGCCGGTGTTTCCGGCTTTCAAGTGCACATCGGTAAAACCCAGATTTACACTTCGGGCGACCAGTGCGACGTACTCATCGCGATGAACCCCGCATCGCTACGTTCTAACCTCAAATGGGCAAAAAAAGGCGCTACGATCATCGTTGATGCCGATAGTTTTGTGGACGATGCGATAGCAAAAGCCGGCTACACCTCCCATCCGCTTACCGATGGCAGTTTGGATGGCTACCACCTGATTGCTGCGCCTGTTTCAGAATTTACGAAAAAAGTAGGAGTCGAGACCGGCGTGGATAACAAAACCTCGGATAAATCACGCAACATGTTCGCACTCGGAATCTTGTGCAACATCACCGGACGTGATACCGATAAGATTTTTCACCTGTTTGAAAAGAAATTTGGCAAAAAACCACCATTAGTCGAGCTAAACAAGAAAGTATTCCAATCGGGTTTTGACTATGCCGATAACATAGAAGCTGTTGAATCCATCATTGATATGACATCATCGTCAATGCCTAAGGGTCATTACCGCAATATCACGGGTAATATCGCTACTGCATGGGGCTTGCTTGCCGCCGCCGAACGTTCGGGACGTACATTGTTCTTGGGTTCCTATCCTATAACGCCGGCTACCGATATTTTGATTGAACTAACGAAGCACAAATCGCTCGGCGCTAAGGTTTTTCAGGCAGAAGATGAAATTGCCGGTATTTGTTCCGCTATCGGCGCAAGTTTTGCCGGCGCCTTGGCATGTACTAGTACGTCAGGTCCGGGTTTATCGCTCAAATCAGAAGCTATGGGCTTAGCGGTGATGATGGAACTGCCTCTTGTAGTTATTGATGTTCAACGTGGTGGTCCGTCAACGGGTTTGCCCACTAAATCCGAACAATCCGACCTCTACCAAGCGTTGTTCGGACGTAACGGTGAGGCTCCTATGATTGTGTTGGCTGCCGAATCTGCTACGGACTGCTTCTACTCCGCTTATGAGGCGGCTAAATTAGCGATGGAAAACATGACCCCTGTCATCTTGCTGACCGACGGCTATATCGGTAACGGATCGCAATTATTTAGAATACCTAAAGTAGCCGATCTTCCGTCTATTACGCCACCGATTGTTCAACCTAACGATCCGGACTTCAAACCGTACAAAAGGGATGCCAATTTGGTGAGACCGTGGGCTGTACCCGGTACCGAAGGCTTGCGCCATCGCATTGGCGGATTAGAAAAAGAAAACGGAGCCGGTAATGTCTCTACGGATTCTAATAACCATCAACTGATGACTAACATCCGTCGTGATAAAGTCCTCAATGTGGCTAAAAAACTACCTAAACAAGAGGTCTTTGGCGAATCTAACGGCGATTTGTTAGTGGTAAGTTGGGGCGGTACCAAAGGCGCTAACTATACGGCGGTGCAAGAATTGCAGGCACAAGGTAAAAAAATAGCGCACGCACATTTCAAACACATCATGCCTTTGCCCGAAAATACAGAAAAACTGCTGTCAAGCTACAAAAAGGTAATTGTTACCGAGATGAACGATGGACAATTTGTGAACTATTTGCGTATGAATTTCCAACATATCCCGATGTTACAATACAACAAGGTTCAAGGCTTACCGTTTACGGTAACCGAATTGGTAGAAGTATTTTCAAAACTCTTATAAGTTGACCCATTTCGTAGGTGTATCCTTGTCGTGCATAATGCAAGGATGCACCTAACAAAGGTCTTTTTGACACTGGATGTATGAATAATGAACTCAATGACCAAGAACAGTTTCGTCGGGACTCGCTTTCGGAACTTCGTAAATTAGGTATTAATCCGTATCCTGCGGCTGAATATCTGGTGAATGTTACGGCTGCCGATATTCATCGAAATTATCCTAATGATGCAACCTTGTATCAAGAGGTGCGTATTGCGGGACGACTGATGATGCGCCGTATTATGGGCGCTGCATCCTTTGCGGAATTACGCGACCAAAGCGGTAAGATTCAATTGTATATTAAACGAGATGAAATTTGCTCCGGCGAAGATAAGACGTTGTACAATACCGTCTTCAAAAAATTGGTCGATATTGGCGATTTCATTGGCGTTACAGGCTATGTGTTTGTTACTCAAATGGGAGAAATTAGTATTCATGTCAAAACCTTGACCTTACTCAGTAAGTCGCTGAAACCGCTACCTATCGTAAAGGAAAAAGACGGACAGGTGTTTGATGCTTTTACAGATCCGGAACAACGCTATCGACAACGCTACGTTGATCTCATCGTTAATCCTCATGTGAAAGACGTGTTTGTAAAACGTACACAGATTATCAATACCATCCGAAATTACTATAATGAACAAGGCTTTTTGGAGGTAGAGACCCCTATTCTACAGCCTATACCGGGTGGCGCTGCCGCACGACCCTTTATTACCCATCATAATGCTTTGGATACACAGCTCTACCTGCGTATAGCTGACGAATTATACCTTAAACGACTGATTGTCGGTGGCTTTGATGCCGTGTATGAGTTTTCTCGTAATTTCCGTAACGAGGGCATGGATCGTACCCACAACCCCGAATTTACGTGCATGGAAGTATATGTTGCCTATAAAGACTATAAATGGATGATGCACAATACGGAACAACTTATTGAACGTATTGCAATGGAAACGAACGGCTCTACGGAAGCTACTATTGGTGAATATACGGTCAATTTTAAAGCCCCATACCAACGTATCCCCATCTTGGATGCTATCCGCGAACATACGGGTATTGACATCTCCACTATGGATGAGGCACAATTGCGCGACGTGTGTAAACAGTTGCATATCGAAACCAAACCGGAGATGGGCGTAGGTAAACTCATTGATGCTATTTTTGGCGAGAAGTGCGAACATCACTATATTCAACCAACCTTCATTACCGATTATCCCGTTGAGATGTCCCCATTAACTAAAAAACATCGTGATAACCCTTGTTTAACCGAACGTTTTGAACTGTTTGTATGTGGTAAAGAATTAGCCAACGCCTATTCGGAACTCAATGACCCTGTGGATCAACGCGAACGCTTTGAAGCGCAACTTCGTTTGTCAGAGAAAGGCGATGACGAAGCGATGTTCATTGACCAAGACTTCCTGCGCGCCTTGGAATATGGCATGCCGCCAACATCGGGATTAGGTATTGGTATTGACCGATTAGTGATGTTTATGACCAATTCGCCATCCATTCAAGATGTCCTGTTTTTCCCGCAAATGAAACCCGAAAAGACCAAACCAACGGGCATAGAATAAAAAACAATCCTTATGAAATACTATCTTCAATGCGTGCAATGCAATCATATTACGCCGGATTTTAAGGCGTGGTTTGCACAAAATCAGGTGTGTCCGGTGTGCGGTAATAAACATTCCGAAGCGTGGTATGAAGATGACCCTAACTACACGAAACTACCTGCTTTGCTGGAAGACGCAGATACTTACAAAGGGGTCTTTAAAAATACGTTTTGGCGCTATTTTGATTATTTACCGCTTAGAGACTCAACCCATGTCGTATCGTTGAATGAGGGCGCTGTACCGATTGAACAATGGGCGTTTCTTGAGGACTATGCACGCAGTCAGTACCATATAGACTTACAAGTATATGTTTGTCGCAACGACTTGAATGGCGGTACAGGCACGTTCAAGGATATAGCGGCGTCGCTGGCAGCCAGCGTACTGCGTGAAAATGGCGTGGAACAGTATTGCGTAGCCTCCACAGGTAACACGGCAACCGCCTACGGACGCTATCTTGCCTTAGCCGGTATCAATGCCTCTATCTTCATACCGGAAGATGCGCTGCAAGTGTCGGAAGCCTCTATCAGCGCCTACGGACAACAAGCGCTAAGGGCGCATGGAGACTACGCAAAAGCTAAAGAAATAGCCGGACAGTACGCACAAAAATATCAGGTACTGATTTCAACAGGTAATATTGACCCATTGCGTGTTGAAGCTAAAAAAACCATGGTGTTTGAGTGGTTACGACAACTTAAACGGATACCCGATGTGTATATCCAAGCTGTCAGCGGAGGTACGGGCCCTATTGCCGTGGATAAAGGCATGCGAGAAGTACAAAAACATAAAAACTACGCTGCATTGCAGATGCCCCGACTGATTATGGTACAACCCGATGGCTGCGACCCAATGACAACAGCATGGGAAACCGCTCAAAAACAAGGATTTCAGGATGGTTTTGAAAAACAGTACCCCATTATACCCAATCCACAAACGTCTATTCCCACGTTGGCAACAGGCAATCCCGCAACCTATCCTATTGTTGCTAAATTAGTACAAAAAACCAATGGGGCGTTCCTACGCATGCACGAACGTAAACTGGCAGACTACGGTAAGTTGGTTGCCTTTGAACGTAATGTATTATTAGGACCTGCTTCGGCAGTGTGTGTAGCAGGGTTCTTTGAATCACTGCAAAAAGGACTGTTACACAATGGTGAAATGGTATTGCTCAATATCGGAGAAGGTATCGGACGCGCGCCCGACTTTCTCAATCAGCTGAAAGCTACATCGTCCCTTATAGACAGTGTAGAACAATGTAAACCCCATACTAAAAGCGCCTTACGACAAGCGCTATGGCAAGCAATACAGAACTAAAGATAATCAAAAACATGAACATAATGAAAAGATTACTTATTACAACGATGTGTGCAGTGTTATGCTTTACGCTGCTTGGACAAAACGATCTCAATTACGACTTATCTGCGGATGGTCCCTATATTATTTACGATTCAACGGAGGTTCAGAATATTCAAGTGGATCGTTCAGGGAATCTATCCATTACACGCTACGCCTCATTGCCTTCAAAATATACGGTGCATGTAGCTTCTCATATAGGAAACCATCAGTTTGATGTACCGCTTCATGCGTTGAAACGTCAAAATTGGAAAACTGAAACACGGGACAAGATATTTGTTATCTCCGACCCGCATGGTGATGTGGACTGTTTTATCTCCATTTTACGAGGAGGCAAAGTGATTGATTCTGCCTACCGTTGGATATTTGGTAAAAACTGTTTGGTCGTTATCGGTGATGTGTTTGACCGTTGCGACGACGTGTTGCCTATTTATTGGCTTATTTACAAATTGGAAGCCGAAGCCGAAGCTGCGGGCGGACAAGTAACGTTTGTACTTGGAAATCACGAAGAAATGGTCTTGAAGAACGACCTGCGTTATGTACGTAGTAAATATACACGTCTCGCCGATTCCCTGCATCGTTCATACGCGTCATTATGGACAGAAAACAGCGAATTAGGACGTTGGTTGAAAACCAAAAATACCATACAGGTTATAGGCAACAACTTATTTGTACACGCCGGTCTGAGTAGGGACTTTTTTGATAAACGTTTTGATATTGGCATGGTCAATGATACGATTAGTGCGTATCTTCAAAAAAGCAGCAGTGAACGTTCTGCATCACCTACCGCTAAATTTTTGTTTGGTTCCAACGGGCCTCTGTGGTATCGTGGTATGGTGTTGACGAATAGTAAATATAAACCTGTAAACAATGCCGATGTGGATAATATCTTGCAGTTTTATAGCGTACAAAGGATTTTCGTAGGACATACGATTCTTGATTCGCCGACCGGATTTTATCAAAACAAGGTTGTGGGGGTTAATGTCGAAAATGACGAAAACCGCGAAAGCGAAAAAGCGCGCGCTATCTTGATAGAAGGCGCTAAACTGCGCTTAGTTTACGATTCCGGCACATCTTTAGACAAGTTCTAAAGCGTTTATTTGCTGTTTTCGCGGATAGCTTTGTATTCCATACCGGTGTTCCATTTGGGAAAATATCCGTCATTGGCAAGTCGTAACCCTATTCCGAACAAGAGGTAAATGTCCTCAAGCGAACATGAAACATCCCACCAATCGTGATATTCATCAGTAGGTTGATGATACGTGCTTTTCCCTTTATACAATAGCCGATGTTCTTCAACGGCTTTGGGGTTGACATAGTTACGCCCACCTTTTGCAATAACAACAGGAACGCCTGCCTTAGCAAAGTTGTAATGATCCGAACGGAAATAACCGCCACTGGTGTTAGAGGTAGCAGGGATGACCACCCGTCCTTGTGCAGCGGCAGCATCCTGAACATAGATGTCCGTTTCCGACTGTCCGGCTGCTGCCAAAATGATGTCGTGTGTGCGCATTTTATCGCCGTAGCCATCCATGTTGAGGTTTATAACGGTTTTACTATGCGGAACAAGCGGATGTGCTGCATAATACGCCGAACCTAATAGTCCTGATTCTTCTCCGGTAGGCGCAAAGAAAAGAATAGAGCGACGTGGACGTTGAGGTAATTGATGAAAACGTCGTGCAAGCAATACTAAGGCAGCAACGCCGGAAGCATTGTCATCAGCTCCGTTATAAATACTGTCCCCATCAAGAGGAATACCGATACCAAGATGATCCCAATGGGCAGAGTAAATGATGTATTCATCTTTGAGGTCTGTCCCCGGTAGAATACCCACAACGTTTGCCGATTCGCCGATAGTTACATCATTGATTGTTTCAATAGAAGTCTTTAAATTAAGCGGAAAGCCCTTAAATCCTTTTTGTTTGGCGGCTGCTAACGCATTATCCAAGGATGTACCGGCAATGAGGAACAGCCTCGCTGCGGCGCTATTGCTAATCCATCCTTGTATAGGCGCTAATTCCTTATTGCCCGTTTCGGAATAGAGACTAAGCACGGCGCTATTGCGACCATTCTGTACGACGCTCCAATCGTAGGAAGCGAGTTCTGTATCGTGGATAATGAGTACACCGGCAGCGCCCTGTCGTCCCGCCTCTTCAAATTTGTAAGTCCAACGTCCGTAATAGGTCATGTTTTTACCACGAAACAAACTGTCGTTGTAAAATCCGGGGTCGTTCACGAAAACAACAACAATCTTACCCTTAACATCTAAGCCTTCATAATCATTCCATCCATAGTCCGGAGCGTTGATGCCAAAGCCTGCAAATACCAATGGTACGTCTGTTAATTTGATTTGTTTTTCTGCACGGAGTGTCCAGATGACAATGTCGTCAACGTTTTTGAGTTTGAGGGTTCCTTTAGCGCCTTTCAGTGGTATGCCATCGCCTTGGATATGTGTGGCGACACTTAACATCGGTACTTTTTGGAAATAGCTGTTGCCGTTGATCGGTTGCAACCCATACTGTTTAAATTGGTTAGCGATATAGTTCAACGTAGGCGCTTCATGCACCGAGAGTGGTTTCCGACCGCCGAATTTATCATCAGACAGCTCTTTGGTAACCGAACGAAACAATTGTTCATCACTTATTAGCGCTTTATCCTGTTCAGGCGCAGCGCCAATAAGCGCATCACCCACCTGCGCACGAGAACTTATAACGACTAATAAAAGACCGGTTAAGAATACAAATTTTTTCATTTACTATAAGTTTAAAATAGAGATAAAAAAGTTTTTACGCTACAAATTTACATAAAAATTTCCAATTACACACAAACAATGAACAATGAACAATGAACAATGAACAATGAACAATGAACAATGAACAATAAATAAT
>BNXT01000050.1 GCA_025999775.1 Bacteroidia bacterium
GAGCAGAATAGTCTATTTATTGTTAGTGTTATGCGTAGGGGTTATGTCTGTGAATGCGCAGTCATCATTTTCTGGTGGCATTGGCACAGAAGAAGATCCGTACAAGATAAGTGATTATGCAGATTTGGTGGCATTGTCGCAAGATGTTACCGATGGAAATACCTATGCGGGAAAGTTTTTTAAACAAACAGACACTATATATGCGCCGACGCCGGCTACGACGTCATTTATCCCTATAGGCAGCGATGGCATTAAATCTTTTCAAGGAACCTACGATGGCGACAATAAGTGTATAGTTGGATTATATATCAACCGTAATGGTAATGTTGGATTGTTTGGCCATGTTAGTAACAACGCTATAATTAAAAACGTTGGATTGATTAATCCCGACATTAACTCAACGACGGATAATACCGCAGGAATTGTTTGCGTAGTACTAAACGCTACAGTATCAGGTTGCTATGTTTCCGGAGGAACGATCAAAGGAACCTATCGTGTTGGAGGGATTGTTGGGAATGTTGGGAGTTCTCTGGGAAGCGCTTCGAGAATCTTTAACTGTTTCAATACCGCGTGCATTGTGGGATCAGGAGAATATATAGGGGGGATCATAGGGGAGTGCTTGCTACAGAATACGGTGATAGACAGTTGCTACAATATGGGTACTGTTCAAGGTAATAATAGAGTGGGTGGTATTGTAGGTAGTTTAAATGGCAATATTCGAAATAGTTTCAATGCCGGAGCAATTATAGGGAATTTGTTGTTGTTGGGCGCTATCTATGGAGATACAGTTTCTACACCCGGCTCAATAGTTGAGTATAATTTTTGGGATACGTTGACTTCCGGAAATGCTAAACGAGCAGGAAGCGGGGCAGCTGGTACTAATGTAGGAACAAGTACAACAGCGCTGTTTAACGCAAGTTTAACTCAAACTACGTTTAACCTTTCGGGTTCCGGTATTTGGACAATACGTGATGGGAAGAGTTACCCTTACTTTAAAACCCAAGTAGAACCGGTACATATTGTAAATTTGTCCCACAATGTCATACTTGACTTAGCGTCGGATGTAGATAGCGTGGTTGCGCTGAAGGGTCTGCACGGCACACGCTTTACAGCCTGGACATCGGTTAAAAGCGGTTATGATACCCTTGCACTGCCTGCCGGTTGTAGCCCCGGCGATACCCTGTATTTTATAGCTTACAAGAGGGGTATGGCGCCTTCGCCTAATGTCAGAGGAATTATTCAACCTGTTGGAAAACTTTATGTGAAACGCGGAGGATCGTCAATGAATGTAAATCAACCATCTTCATGGAGTAATGCGTACAGTGAACTAGCAGAAGCTTTGAAATTTGCACATGACTATCCCGGATTTGTGTCTGAAATATGGGTGGAAAAAGGTGAATATTTTCCACTTTATAGAGCTGATGATATGGGAAACAGAAGCGCCACAGGAATCTCCTTTTCGGATCGTTTTAATTCATTTGTTTTGGCGAAAGATGTCAAGATTTATGGAGGGTTTGAAGGCAATGAATCATCGGTTGACGCCCGTGTCATGAAAAACGGAGACTATATGCCTCTTAACGAAACAATATTGTCAGGAGACATAGGATATGATAATGATTCTACCGATAACGTCTATCACGTGGTTATTTCTGCCGGTGATGTGGGTACAGCGCTCTTAGATGGTTTCATAGTGTCTGAGGGTTGTGCTACTGGCGCTGCTCCCATGACTGTAAACGGAGAAATTATTTCGGTACAAAGCTCAGGTGGTGGCATTTATATTTTTAATACGCCATCACTAACGTTAAAGAGAATTCTTGTGAACCATAATACAGCAGAGAATGGAGAGGGAGGCGGCATGTATATATACAACTCACAACCGAAGATGACAGGCATTAAAATAAGTAACAATGTTGCATTGCGCGGCGGTGGTCTGTACAACCAAAATTCCGATTCAAAATTAGCAACCAATATCACGATCAGTCATAATAGGGCTAATCTCGGTGGCGGAGTTTATAGTGAATCATCCTCGTTACTCCTCATAGATGCTTTGATTACTGGCAATTATGCAAGCAATCGTGGCGGCGGCTTGGATTATATCAATAACCCCTTATATACCCCTGTTTTGCTGAATGTAACAGTGAGCGGTAATAACGCCTCAACTTATGGAGGAGGAATAGTAACCAATAACAATACAAAGCTGAAATTGTACAATACCATTGTTTACGGAAATACAGCATCTTCCGACCCAAACGTGTTTAATATGCCCTCTACTAATAGTACAATGGAATACCATTATAGCCTTATACAAGGCAGTGGCGGAAGTCTAAATTGGCATCCAGCCTGTGGCGTTGATAGCGGTTATAATGTGGATATCAATCCGATGTTTTCCGCAAGTGGAAACTATTTTTTGGATCACTGTAGCCCTGCCGTCGGTATTGGTGACACAACGATATATAAAACACTGGCAGGTGTTGACGTTGACAGTAATCTTGCCAATCACGTCAATCTTGTTGGCATACCACGCCTCAAAGGACCAAATATTGATTTAGGCGCTTATGAAGATACCATAGGAGCTAATATTAGTATTACCATGGCACGCGTGTCGGATACAATCATCGATACGAGAGATAGCATCGCTTTGTGGAATATCACAGGTAACGCTCCTTGGACAGTGGTATGTAGTGATACTACGATAAGTGAAATACTATCGTCCCCATATTATTTTAAAACAGCACGATTGGGCACACACCGATTAAATCCTATAAAGATTTATGATGCAACTTGTACTCTAGGAAGAAATATACAACCTGCTGAAATCGTCACCCTGACTATCCGCGTGAAAGATAGTATTACAAAGTTTAAACTCTACGGTAAATATGACTTAACTTCTGTTCTTTATAATGGACTTCCACAAAGAGTTGTGATAGACGGCTTTCCGACAATGGTTGTGATGTATAATAAAGATACAACGAGGCCCGTTAATGCAGGAGAATACAATGTGTCGCTCAAAATGGATTCTACGAATACTCATTTTCGTCTGGATAGTCTCGAATTAGCGGGGTGGACGATAATAAAACGACCTCTTCAGGTTTTTGTTAAAGATACATCGTGCTTCTACGGAAGCCCTATTGATAGTAGTCTCTTTTCATTGTACTACACAGGATTTGTACCAGGGGATTCCGTTTCAAAGCTTACACTACGCCCTTCGGCAAGCTCAATCGCTACCAGAGATAGTAATGCAGGGGTTTATCCGATAGTAGTATCCGGTGGAACTGCTGTTAATTATGACATAACGACAAATAATGGCACACTGACAATCAAAAAAGCAATACCTACCGGAGTGTGGCCATCAAGTACCAATGCTATTACGTACGGAGATACGCTTAAGCGCGCTATTTTGTCCGGTGGTAACGCGGGTTGTGTCTTTGAGTGGGCAACTCCCGATACTGTGCCCATCGTGAACAATAATGGGTATATGGTGGTATGTACCCCTAATGATACCCTGAACTATCTATACACGAATGCAACGTATCCCGGATGGGAGTGGGATTCTACCATAGGTAAGGGTAGTAAACTCACTACACGTACAGTGAATAAGGCTAACCTTGAGGTGAGTGTCGCTGACACATTCCGGCTCTACGGAGCGAATAATCCTGTGTTTCGTTTTATCTACGCGGGCTTTGTTCGCAATGAAGGTCCCCTCGTTTTGACCTCGCCTCTTACTCCTACTTTTTCACCTCCGGTAACTCCACTGACTCCTGCTGGCAGTTATCCCATTCAGCTTTCCGGCGGCGCGGCTGACAACTATAATATTGTAAAAAGAGAAGGCGTACTTTTCATTCGCAGAAATTCAAACGTTATAACTTTTCCTGCGATACCTGATCAAAATATAGATATAGTCAGTTATTATGATTTGCAAGCTACATCTTCATCCAGATTACCGGTAAGTTACACATTAGTCGATGCAAACCCACCCTCCATCGCTTCGATAGCAGAAAATTCATCGAGAATAAACTTTACCGGATCAGGCATTGTTACTGTGCGTGCTGCTCAGAGAGGTGATGTGAGTTACGATGCAGCTCCTACTGTAGAACAAAAAATTCTTATCTATTCTCCAACGAAGAATGGAGTGAGTGTGAATAATACGACCTTTGATGCAGAATTCGGTAGATATGTATTGTCCTGCGACGCGGACACGGTCATGTTTAGCGTTACGCCGGGAGATCCGAACGCTACGGTATGGTATAACGGTTCCAACCGAAATACCATCAAAGCGCCTGTATCCGGCGCCGGCGTACATAAGATACGTTATTCGGTAAGAGGTCGTGACTTGATTGAGAGATATGACACCGTCAATGTCGCCAAAAGGTTTGATCCTGAAGATGTTTTAGTTACCCGCTGGGGTAATACTATATCGGTGGTTGCCATTCCTGAAAATAATGGCGGGTTTAATTTTAAAACCTACCAATGGTATAGAAACGGACGCATTATCCCTAACGCTACCGGTCAATGGTACTCTGCCGGTAACAATAGATCCGATGTGCTCGGTCAAACCGATATATATACGGTGAGAATTACAGCCGAAGAATATCTTGGAAACATAGAAACCTGCGATTTCAGTCTCAGTCAACTCAACGCGGAAGAACAGTCCATTGAGGTCTATCCAAACCCTGCTCAAAGCACTATTACTGTTGAATTTGAGGCATCAAACAGTGACCCCATTGAAGTATTTGATGTGAACGGACGATTAGTAAAAACACTGACTTCAAAAGGGTTTCAAACACAAATAGACATTAGCGATCTACCTGTCGGTATCTATGTGGTGAAATCAGGAAACCAACAGAAAAAGATAATAAAGCAGGACTTTTAGACTGTTTGAGATTAGTTTAATTCTTGAACATTCTTACTACTGATCAAGAAATTGCTGTTTTCAGGCAAGATCGTTACGGTCAGAGAGGGTTGTTGTCGAGACAAAACTTCTATTACGGTAGCAATCGGGACATCTTTCGTGCAAAATACTAATTGATTGAGTTGATTGATATGAAGAACTTCATCAAGATTGGCAATGAGGTCGGGTGTAATCCAAAAAGTTTTCGTGGAGGGCTGCTTCGCTATCAATAAATCCCGCAATCGTTCATATTCTGATTGTTGCGCTACAATGCCGTAATGGGGCGGTTCTCCGTGTTTGAATTGTCCGGTTATTAAACGCAGAAGTAGTTCCCGCGTACTATAGATTGCTAACGATGTGGCTGCTCCAATGAGTATCAAGGCTCTTGAGAAATGTAACGTATCACCGCCTAACGCAAACCCGACCAATATCATAAGAGTTGATGACCCGATGCCTAAGAGCGCATTGCGGAGTTTGTGATGCTTGGAATAGGCGCCACATAACGTCAACCCAAGTATCCACAACACTACATAAATAGGCATGACAACGGTTTGATAGAGCGTTCCAAAGTGCGTGGCATTGCCATGCGCATAGATTGCCCAATAATGCTCTTCTAATCGAAACACAGCGTAAATGAGCGCTCCATCTAAGAATGTATAGCCAAATCGTTGTACAAAACGAGACACAATAGAAAACATAGCGCGTAGAATAATGGCAAACTGTATCACCCAATGGAGAGTCAAAGACGCATTTTTTGAAAAATGCTTCTCGTAAAATAAAGCCATCGCTTTGTAAAACACGACAACGTAGTTGAGACTGCCTTTTTTAGTGCTTTCGCCTTTGTAATGAATGATTTTTGTAAAAGGAAGATAGTAATTTTTGTAACCTGCCTGCGTGATACGGTACGATAAATCAATATCTTCACCGTACATAAAAAACTGTTCGTCGAAACTGCCGATAGTATCAATGATAGCGTGCCGTACCATCATAAAAGCGCCTGCTAATACATCGACGGCATGAACGGAGTCTTTGTCCAAATAGCTTAAATTGTATTGCCCAAAACGTTTGGATTTAGGAAATAGGGTAGCGAAGCCAAAGATCTTGTAAAATGCTACTGAAGGCGTTGGCAAACAGCGTTTAGATTCCGGTAAGAAATGTCCTTTCCCGTCAACCATTTTTACGCCTACAGCACCGGCATCCGTTGTACTGTCCATGAAATCTACACACGCACGAAGCGTGTCTTTCTCTAACACCGTATCCGGATTCAAAAATAAGATATACGCGCCCGTAGCGTCCCTTACTGCTTGATTATTGGCTTTGGAAAACCCCAGATTCTCTTTGTTCTCAATAAGGCGTACAAACGGAAACTTGCTCTTGACCATCTCTACCGAATGATCCACCGAATGATTGTCCACAACAAAGACCTCCACATCCATACCAAAAGCGGCTTCTTGTACAGACCGAAGGCATTGTTCAAGAAAGTTTTTGACGTTGTAATTAACTATAATGATGGATAGTTGCATAGCCTATAAAGTCAATGTTTTGGGTATAAATGCGCTGACATTGCCTTTGTGTCGGAGCACGTCTCTAACAATGGAAGAATTGATATGACTGTACTGCGGATCGGCAACCAAAAACAGCGTTTCTATGGTGTTGTCCAAAGCTCTGTTTGCGTAAGCGATGCCTAACTCGTAATCAAAATCTGAAGCTGAACGCAACCCTCGCAGGATGTATCGTATGTGTTGAGAAATGCAGAAATCGACAGTCAAGCCATCGTAGGCAACAACCTTGACGCGGGGTTCATTAGCAAAGACCGTGCGTATCATGCTACAGCGTTGCTCAACGGTAAACATGGTGCGTTTGTCGGCGTTGATACCTATAGCAACAACGACAGAATCAAACAGAGATAACGCTTTATGAATAATTTGCTCATGTCCGAGTGTTATCGGATCAAAAGAACCCGGAAAAATCACAGTATGTCCCATAGCCTTTATTTGTTAATAGCGTTTACCAAAATGATAGGTTAAATAGAAATTGATAAATCCCCATGATTTGGGACGATGCGCCATCATAGGTACGGGTATGGGAAAGTAATCAATCATCACGCCTGCCTCAATGGCTTGTACGATTTCTTGATATTTACCAAAGTCAAAGTTGAAGCCAAATTGAAAATAAAGACCCGGATACACTCTTGGATTCGTGAAGCCTTTGAACCAGGGTCCGCGTGAATAAATATTGCCCCACTCATTGTGAAGATCATTATTAGCGTCAAATTGTTCTACTTTGGACGTAGATTCCTTGCTGATAGAATCAATGTACCGAACCCGAAGAAACTGGGGCAGTGCAATGCCAAGTTGCGCTCCAAGCGTTATTTGATAGCCCACTTCTAAACCTCCCCAATAGGGCTTCTGGTTGGTCGTCGTTTGTGTGCCGACACCGTAACGCAACACAAACAATTCGTTAATACCACCATAAATATAGCGCCGAGAGAGGAGCGTTTGCGACATGCCGGTTTGCTTTTTGGCTTTTGAATGATTGAGTTTTGCAAATTCAAATTCTTGGAAAGTATAGCGCTCCAACGTGCGGATTTTACCTGTACGAAACCCCGCTCCGAAGCCCAACGTATGAGCCATCCCATAGTATGATTGTTGATGGTAGAGCCGAACCTCCCGCTCAGATTGGTCAGTCTCTACGACCTCAACTTGTGCATGTAATGGACGTACAAAGGCGCATAACAATGCCATGCCTATTATGATACCAAGATTACACCGCATCTAAGCTAATAAGGCAGTTTCTCATAGTTACGTGACGGACTACTACCGTAGGCAGGACAAGGCTTTGCGTGTTTTGAAGAGGACGAACACGATGCAAAAAGCCCAAGCAAAACCAAAACAACCAAGAAAATTTTAATACGTTTCATAAAGAAGCTATTGATAGTGCAAATGTACGTAAAAATTTTCAGATTACGCAAAAAAAAACTCA
>BNXT01000051.1 GCA_025999775.1 Bacteroidia bacterium
GATTAAGAATGATTATGCCTATTGGCTTATTGGTGGCGGTTGCCGGATTTAGCGCAATTGTGATGTTATTGTGGAACGCTTTGCTTCCCGATATCTTTGGGTTGGAAGTGATTAACTTTTGGCAAGCGCTCGGCTTGTTGGTTTTGTCTCACATTTTGTTTGGCGGCGGCTGGAAAATGGCAATGGGTGGCATTATGGGACGCGGCGGCTTTGGGAAAAATCCTATCCGTGAAAAATGGGACAAAATGACACCCGAAGAACGCAAAGAGTTTATCAAAAATAGACATTGCGGACACAGACACGGATTTGGCGCTCGACACTTTGGAGACGAGTTAATGAACGATGAATCTCCAAAAGACAATTCGCGTGACTGAAATAAACGAAAATGTGAGTGAACTGATTGCAGCGTATCAACCGCAACTGAAATCGTACATCCATAAGCGGGTAACGAATAAAGAAGATGCGGAAGATATTCTGCAAGACGTTTTTCATCAGCTTATCAAAACCGTTGAGACTTCGTTGAATCCCATTGAGCACGTGTCGGCGTGGTTGTATCGGGTAGCACATAATCTCATCATTAACAAAGGCATCAAAAAGAAGGAGCTGGCATTGCCCGCTTATCGGGACGATGACGGCGATGGCGATATAATGCAAGGTCTATCGGACGTTCTGTTTCAAGATGCGTCCTCATCCCCTGAAATGGAATACTTACGTTCATTGGTTTGGACGGAATTGGAAACAGCCCTTGCTGAATTACCGCCCGAACAGCGCAAAATTTATGAATTAACAGAATTGGAGGGGATTCCGGTAAAAGATATTTCGGAAACAACCGGAATTGCCGTGAATACCTTACTCTCACGAAAGCATTATGCCGTATTACATCTACGTAAACGGTTAGTGGGTTTGTATCACGATATTATGTATTCATAGACGAGTGAAATGTGAAATCAACCTGCAAATAATTTGGTCATTCCAATAATTTTTTGTACCTTTGCGGATTATTCTAATAAAAAAATATCATTATGAAAACAGTATCTATGAGCGGTTCGCCGAGAGCGAACGTAGGGAAAAAAGATGCACACTCACTTCGCAGAGAAGCTTTAGTACCTTGTGTACTTTACGGCGGTGGTAGCGAACAACTTCACTTTTCGGTTCCGGAAACAGCCTTCAAGGAGGTTATTTTTTCGCCTGAAGTATGCTATATCGAAGTTTCACTGAATGGGAAGAAACACGTAACAATCTTGCAAGATATTCAGTATCACAAAGTAACCGGTCGTGTGTTACATGCCGATTTCTTTGAGTTGATGGATACTCGTAAAATCACGCTGCCTATACCTGTCGTTTATCAAGGAAGTTCGCCCGGTGTACTTAAAGGCGGTAAACTCATTCGTACATTGCGTAAACTTAAAGTCAACGCTTACCCCAAAGATATGCCGGAAGGAATCGTTATTGATATTAGCAAATTAGATATTGGCGATTACTGCAAGGTTCAGGATTTAGAGGCTGGTAAGTACTCCTTTTTTGAGAATCCGAACACCACTATCTGTACGGTGAAGACTACGCGTAATGTGCAAGCAGATCCTGCGGCTCCGGCAACTACTGCGGCGGCTCCGGCAGCAGCAGCGAAAACCACAGCTACGGCTAAGTCTGCTAAGTAAATACGTACATCGTGAAATTTCTTATCGTCGGTCTGGGTAATATCGGGGTCGAATATGTTGGCACACGGCACAATGCAGGTTTCATGATTGCTGATTGTTTAGTAAACGTAAACAAAGCAGAGTTTGTAATATCACGCTATGCCGCACGTGCAGAATTTCGACTACGTGGAATGCAGTTCGTTGTAATAAAACCCTCAACCTACATGAACGAGAGCGGAAAGGCTGTGCGCTATTGGATGCAAGCCGAAGCTGTTGACTTGTCCAATGTGTTAGTATTAGTGGATGATATTGCGCTCAACTTAGGAGTTCTACGTATGAAGAAAAACGGCAGCGACGGAGGTCATAACGGATTAACCAGCATTATCCTCACGTTAAATACCGACCAATTTGCACGCCTGCGCTTTGGTATCGGCAATCAGTTTGCACACGGAACACAGATTAACTATGTGTTAGGGCGATTTTCTAACGACGAACGAACGCTCATTCAACCCAAAATAGAACAAGCTACCGAGATGATTACGAGTTTTGCCTTTCAAGGCGCTGATAAAACGATGACTTTATTTAACAATAAATAAGATGTTTCTATCAATTTTCACAGGAATAACAACAGGGGCAATCATTGGCATGGTCGTCATACTGTTTCTTTTACTCGTGTCGGGGTCTGTATCGGCTTCTGAAACCGCTATTTTTTCCATGGCGCCTAAGGATATTGAAACCATCAAAATCAACAAAAGCCCCAAATACGCAGCGCTTGTCGGCTTGATGGGCAATCCTCAACGATTGTTAGCGACCATTTTAGTTGCCAACAACTTCGTCAATGTTGCTATCATTCTGATTTTCACCTACGTCATTGATTCACTGTTTCACTTCACGGATATTCCTGTTTTAGGGTTTCTCTGCGAGGTTGTGCTCATTACCGTTGTTATATTACTTGCCGGAGAAATAGTGCCGAAGGTTTACGCCGGTGTACGTCCCTTGAAAACGGCTGTATTTTTTACGCCAACTCTCGTTTTTCTATCGGCTCTTTTCAAACCTTTAACGATGTTGCTCGTTAAAAGCACGTCCCTCATAGATAAACGACTATCTAATAAAAATCAGAATTTTTCGATTGAAGAATTAGCCGATGCCATAGATATTGCCGTTGATGAAGCAGCGCCTTATTCTGAAAAGAACTTCTTGAAACATATTGTTACCTTTGGCAAAATAGAGGTTAGCGAAGTGATGCGTTCACGTATGGATGTGATTGCTATTGACAAAAACAATAGTTTTGAGCAGGTCATGAAGGTCATTATAGATTCGGGATACTCACGAATGCCTGTGTATAGCGAAACATTAGATACCATTGTTGGGGTTTTGCATATCAAGGACGTACTCCCCTATTTTGATCACGCTGATTTCAAATGGAACACCCTGATTCGTACGGCTTTTTTTGTACCGGAGAATAAAAAATTAGACGATATTTTGCAAGATTTCAAACAGCTGAAACGCCATTTAGCGATTGTTGTGGATGAATACGGCGGTACCGCAGGCATCATAACCTTAGAGGATGTCTTGGAAGAAATTGTAGGCGATATCCACGATGAATTTGATAGCGACAATGAAGACCAACTTTACCACACTATTAACGACCATGAGTGGATATTTGAAGCTAAAATATCACTTAATGACTTTTGTAAGGTTGTCAATATTGACCGCAATTTCTTTGAATCTCTAAAGAAAGATTCCGAAAGTTTAGGCGGATTGATACTGGAACACACGGGCGAACTCCCTAAGAAATATTACAAACTGCAAATTGCACCTTTTACCTTATCCATTGAATCCGTTGATAGTCGGAGAATAAAAAAGGTACGTGTGATTAAGCTATAGCGCTCTACATCCGTTCCAAAGCTTCTATACCGAGCAATGTGAGAGCCGAGTGTATGACGTTAGCCGATAATTTAGATAATTGTAATCGGCGTTGACGTATGGCGTCGTTCGCTTCTCTCAGTATTGGCGTATCTTGATAGAAACTATTGTATTCTTTGGCTAAATCAAACACGTAATTTGCAATCAGGGCAGGACTGCAATTGTCTCCGGCTTGCTGTACCACATCCGGAAAGTCGTGCAGCAAAGAGAGTATCGTTTTTTCTTTGTCTATCAATGGAATCACTGTATTGACCGGCTGTTTCATATCATTGACATCCGCTTTACGTAACAGTGAATGGATACGAGCGTGTGTATATTGGATGAACGGACCGGTATTACCATTAAAATCAATGGATTCTTTAGGGTTGAACAGCATGTTTTTTGCAGGATCCACTTTCAGGATGAAATATTTTAGCGCGCCCATTGCTATGGCATGGTACAAATGTTGGCGTTCGTCTTCGCTAAAATGTTCGGTTTTACCTAAAGCTTCGGTGGTTTGACGTGCGGTATCGGTCATGCTTTCCACCAAATCATCCGCGTCCACGACCGTACCCTCTCTGGATTTCATCTTCCCTTCCGGTAATTCTACCATACCATAAGAAAGGTGTTCGATGTTATCCGACCATGTATAGCCTAATTTACGCAGTACAAGCTTCAAAACCTCAAAGTGATAATTCTGTTCATTGCCCACCACATAAATCATTTTTTGAGGGTTAAATTCATCTATTCGCAAGCAGGCTGTTCCAAGGTCTTGGGTCATGTAAACAGAGGTGCCATCGCTGCGTAAAAGAAGCTTTTCATCCAAGCCGTCGGCGGTCAAATCAGCCCACACGGACTGGTCGGAACGTTGCTGAAGTAATCCTTTAGATAACCCACTTAAAACTATTGATTTACCGAGTAAATACGTTTCCGATTCGTAGTATATTTTATCAAAATGGATACCCAATGTTTGATAGGTTTTTTCAAAGCCGTCATAGACCCATTGGTTCATAGTTTTCCACAAGGTAACGGTATCCGGATCGCCGGATTCCCATTTACGTAACATCTCTTGTGCAGCGAGTAGTATCGGCGCTTGCTTAGTAGCCTCTTCGGGAGTAATCCCTGTGGATACCAAATTGGCAATTTCCTCTTTATAGTATTGATCAAACAGCACATAGTATTTTCCGACTAAATGGTCGCCTTTCAGTCCCGAAGATGTAGGTGTTTCACCATTGCCAAACCGTTGCCACGCCAGCATGGATTTGCAAATATGGATACCTCTATCGTTGACTAAATTGACCATCTTAACATGGTGTCCATTGGCTTTCAGGATTTCGCTCACCGACCACCCTATCAAATTATTACGAATATGCCCCAAATGCAAGGGTTTATTTGTATTGGGAGAAGAGTATTCAACGACCATAGGTTGGCTGCTATTTTGCGATTGGATACCAAAATGAGTTTGTACGGAAGCTTCTTGCAAGAATTGTACATAGTAAATATCGGAGATCACCAAATTGAGGAAGCCTTTCACAATATTAAAATCCGCTATTGTATCGCATTGTTGCTTCAAGTTTTCGCCAATGAGTTGAGCTGTTTGTTCCGGTGATTTACGGGCAGCCTTTACAAAAGGAAACACAACGATGGTGAGGTCGCCTGCAAAATCGGCAGGCGTTTTCTGAATCTGTATTTGTGTTGGCACAACAGAAACATCAAAGAGTGTTTTTACGATACCACAGACGTGCTGTGCAAGAGTTTGATTTATCATACCAAAATTCTCCAATTCAGAGATTAGCGGTTCACTTTAATGACAACACGTCTATTTTCTCTACGACCTTGATCGGTAGTGTTTGTAGCTATCGGATCAACTTCTCCCTTGGAGACTATTTTTTGTATGCGGACAGGTTCTACGCCTTGTGCCACAAGGCCTGCTTTCACAGCGAGAGCACGTTTCCTACCAACATCTATGTTTACCGCACTCGTACCTATATTACACGTATAGCCTTCAATTTGGACGGTCAACTTAGGATACTTCTTCAACAATGCGGCTTGCGCTTGCAATTGTTTACTTTGCCGCAGCTCTGTTGGCGCCACTTGACCAAATGAATATCCGCTGATTGGTGTTTCTAACGCTTCCATATCAGAACTGAAAGACATCACTGTTTGTATCTCCTTTTCTTGTTCTTGGTTATTATTTTGTAAAGCGTTGCGTTGAGCTGCCAATTCGCGCTTAGCCTCTTCCGTTATTTTAACATTGCGGTTTGGTACCACAATTTTTGGAGACGGAGCCGGGGCAGCTGGTTTATTGGTCTTAGTATCCTCCTCGCGGGCAAGTTCGGTCAATTGTTTTTGACGTGCAGCAGCTGCGTCAATACGTTGTTGCCGTTCTCTATCTATCTCTTCCTGTGTCGGAGGCGGCGTTGGTTCTATCTTGTTGGGTTGGAGTGTACGAACATTATCAGCATTCTCTCGTTCTTTTTTGATAGCTTCTTCCGCTTTAAGACGGCGTTCTGTTGCCTCTGTTGTTTCTTTTACAGTAGATACGGGGGGAGTTACCTTTGCCGGAGTTTGAACATTTTGAGAGGTGTTCGTGTTGTTCGTATGTGTCAACAAAGGTTCTTCCGTAATCAACGTAGCATTGGGTTGTTGCGCCATGTTTGCCGCTTCAGCTTTTTGTAAAGCAGCTTTAGCATTAACCAATTTAGTTTCTGCCGTTCGTTTATTCTCATTTGCAGTCAAGAGTTCAAATTCTGCCTCGCTCACACTCTTAATCTCAGCCGCTAACGTTTCATACAATGTTTGTATCTCCGCACCGTCGTCGGTTGCCGTTTTAAGCTTTTCTTCCGTTTTTTGTTGCGCAGCTTTTGCTCTGCTTAATTTCGTTTCCGACTGTTGTACTGTTTCAATTGCCTCAGAAAGTTCTACTTCCGCTAACATTACTTGCATTGCCGCCTCGTCAGTTTGGACTGTATTATCAACTTGTGCAACCGTAGTTGTGGTATCCAATGCTTCTGCCGCCAACAATTCCGATTCGGCAGCATTGACCTTATTGATATTCGTCTCTAACGCTTCTAACAGACTATGTATTTCGGCTTCGTTGGTTGCCGTATTAAGTTTTGCTTCCGTTTGCTGTAGCGCAGTTTTTGCCATGTTTGTTTTTGCCTCTGATAGTTGTATGTTTTTAACGATCTCCGCTTGCTTAGCTTGGCGTTGTTCTTCAGTTAAGACAGTCTCTACAACTGTTTCTGTAGTTCCAAAACTTTCCCTTTCGGATACTCTTTGCGACGCTACCGTATCTTGTTGCGGGGCAGCGTTTGATTTGAAAGACTCTTCTTGACTTGTGGTATAGGATGGCAAAGCTCTTAACATTTCGGCTTCTTTCAAACTATCTCTAAATTGTTCGGTGTTCTTATCTTTTTTTCCAAAAGTGAACGCCATTTTCACACCTATAGCGGTTGTCTTAACGTCTTTTACGTAGGGATTTCCTGCGGCACCATTCTTTGATATCAATACGCTTTTTGCCGCATACGTAGTCGGAGAGGTGGCATTATAGTCTATCATGCTCCCTTTATCATCGGTTAACAAATTAGTTAATCCATAATCTAAATACACGCCCAAAAAGAATTTATTATTGTTTTCTAGTGTCCATCGCATGCCCAGATCTACTGAAGCGCTCACCGATACCTTCGCTGCAATACTGGAACTTTGGTCATTCGTTTTAAAATCACCAAACCCCATGAATGTTTGCTTGTCATAGAGGGCGCCTTCGGGTAAATAGTAGCCAGCTGCATGTATATCAGTAGCTTGACTTTTGTAAGTGAAACTCATAGGAACACCTATTTTAGCGCCAATACCAAACATGATACATTGTTTTTCGGGATATTTACCAATCAAAAAGTGGAACATAACCGGTATTTGCAGCAACAAAAGCTGCTGCTGTTCTTTATAATCGGATAACGCATACCGAAACTCAAAATTTGTACGCGTGGCATCCGTAGCATCCGTAGCGCCAGACAAATCAGCGCCAGACAATTTTCTATTGAACGTATGCATCTCTGCACCCGTACTTAAAAGTAGGCGCTTTCCAAGTGAGAGATTATAATCAAGACCGACACCTACACCCAAACCCGACGATAGCGTTCCATCGTCCGGTTTATACATCAATGCCCCCATACCGCCGTTCAGATGCACACCAAACTCGTGCTTTTGAGCAAACACACCCTCACAAACAAACATCATCATGCTTGTTATGACTACACCAATTTTTATCAAGTATCGCACGTTACAACTATTT
>BNXT01000052.1 GCA_025999775.1 Bacteroidia bacterium
AGTTATACACCCGTTTGAATAACATCATCGGTTGGGTTGTTGGCTTAATAGCTTGTGCCGTTTACGTGATGACGGCTGAACGAACCGTGAGTTGGTGGGACTGTGGCGAATATATCTCCACAGCGTTTAAACTTGAAGTAGGACACCCTCCCGGAGCGCCGACATTTCAACTTATCGGAAACTTGTTTTCCAAATTAGCCGGAGGCGACCTCTCCCAAGTTGGCTTTATGGTCAATTGTATGTCGGCAATATGCAGCGGATTGTGTATTTTATTCCTGTTTTGGTCAATTACCATGCTGGCGAAAAAGTTAGTATTAAAATCCGGCGAAGAATTTACGACTGCCAAGATGTGCGTCATCTTTGGTAGCGCTTTAGTAGGCGCTTTTGCTTATACCTTTACGGATTCATTTTGGTTTTCGGCGGTTGAAGGCGAAGTATATGCCATGAGTTCATTCTTTACGGCGATTACCTTTTGGGCAATCCTCAAGTGGGAATCCGTAGCCGACCAACCGCGCCACCTGCGTTGGCTCGTGTTAATAGGATTCTTAATCGGACTATCTATCGGTGTTCACCTCTTAAATTTATTGGTACTGCCGGCGATGGTATTTGTTATTTATTACAAAAAGTATAAGACATCAACAAAAGGATTTTGGTATGCACTCGCTATTTCAGGCGTTTTATTAGGCTTGATATTGTGGGTTATCATCCCCTATACCGCTAATTTTGCAGGTAAATTTGACTTGTTCTTTGTGAATACGTTAGGATTACCTTTTAACACAGGTACTTATTTCTTTTTTGCTTTGTTAATTGGTGGTATAGTGTATGGGATTCTCTACGCTATACGGAAAAAGAAAGTTGTGTTACATACGATTTTACTGAGCTTTGCGTTCCTTTTGATTGGGTATTCGACCTTCTTTATAATTGTCATTCGTTCGTGTGCAGGCGTCCCCATCAACGAAAATGAACCCAAAAATTCTTACAGCTTGTTGTCGTATCTTAATCGTGAGCAATATGGTTCTCGACCGCTGTTTTACGGAGAATATTTTACAGCGCCTATCATTGGAACAAAGGAAGGTTCCCCAATTTATGTTCGGGATTACACAACTCAAAAATACAACAAAATAGGTAATAATCCCGACTATATCTATGATCCGGCACATTGTGGATTATTGCCGCGTATGCACAGTCGGCAATCCGACCGCGGCGATATTCAGTACTACAAGATTTGGAGTGGTACGCCGGGCGACCGTAAGCCCTCAGCCGCAGAGAACCTACGCTTCCTGTTTAAGTACCAAATAGGTTGGGAATACATGCGCTACTTCATGTGGAATTTTGTCGGACGGCAAAATAATATTCAAGGATTAGGTTATGACGGCGCCGGAAATCGCGATATTCTTAATGGAAATTGGCTGAGCGGTATCAATTTCGTTGATGAAGCCCGATTAGGACCACAAAGCGACTTACCTGATTTTCAAAAAAATAATCAAGGGCGAAATACCTACTATTTCTTGCCGTTGATATTCGGATTGATAGGCTTGTTTTATCAGTGGAAAAAGGACAAAAAAGACACGTTTATCGTTTTTCTGCTGTTCTTCATGACCGGTATTGCAATCGTGCTATACCTGAATCAACCGTCCGTAGAACCGCGTGAACGTGATTACTCGGTTGTTGGCTCTTTTTACGCTTTTGCAATATGGATTGGGCTTAGCGTCATGGCTATTTCCGAATTTATGACCAAGAAAATGAAAGCCTATCCTGCTGCCGCTATAGCAACGGTATTAGGATTAACAGTACCGACTCTATTGTGCGCTCAAAATTGGGATGATCATGACCGTTCACGGATGCGTTCGGCACATGATTTTTCGCATAATACGCTGGAATCTTGCGAACCTAATTCCGTACTTATTTGTAATGGCGATAATGATACTTTCCCTGTGTGGTACTGTCAAGAAGTCGAAAATATTCGTCCGGATGTACGTGTTATCAATGCAGCGCTTGCCGGTAGTTATTGGCACATCATACCTTTGTTCAAACATGTGTATGAGGCAGCGCCCTTGAAGTTTACACTCACAAAAGAGCAGTACGATCAGGGTAATAATGATTATGTCGTTATTCAAGACCGCAATGTAGGTCGTAAAAACCTTAAAGAAGTGATGCAGTTTATCGCCAGCGATAATCCACAGACAAGACTTATGGATCGTGGCGGATCGCCTTTGAATTTCGTCCCCACCAGCAAGGTAAGTCTCAAAATAGACCGTGAACGTCTGCTCCAATTAGGACTTATCACACCTGAACAATATCCTTATGCAGTTACGGATATGCAATGGGATATATCTGGACGTGGCGGAGCGCTATACCGTTCCGATCTTGCTTTTTTGGATATTTTAGCATCGAATGATTTTGAACGTCCTATCTTTTTGACATCCCCTTATGCGCAGCGCAATGTGTGGCCTGTATCGGATTTTGCCGAGTTAAATGGCTCTATTCACAAGTTTGCACCCTATCGCAATCCCAATCGCGCCAGCACACATGGCGGACTGAATGGCGTCAACACCGACCGTAGCTACGATTTAGTGATGAACAAGTTCAAATGGGGTAACGTCAACGACCCTAAAGTGTATATTGACCCCGAAACCATGCGTAATGTTCCCGGCGAACGCTCGAAATTCATTTTCCTTGTGCAAGCGCTCATCGCCGAAGGTAAAAATGATTCCGCCATCGCTGTAATGGATCGCTGTATTGAGGTCTTCCCTCACAATAAAGTGCCTTTCGATAGAAATGCTATCTTCTTTGTACAGTGCTACCTGCAAGCCGGCGCTCAAGAGAAAGGTATAGCGTTGGCAACACAGCTCGTCAATATCTATGAAAATGACTTCTTCTATTACGAACGATTTCCCCAGAAATACCAAAAACTTCTGAAAAATCGAAGCGAAGAATGTATTCATGTGTTGGCATCCCTACGTTATCAGATGCTCGCTGATATTTCTGATGACAGCGTAAAAACGCTCAATGACCGCTTGGATATGTTATTGGAAAATAGAGTTCAATTCTAAACGCCGACTGTGTTTATAGACTCACATACGCACCTTTACTCCAAAGATTTTGAAGCTGATTTTCAAGAGGTGATGGAGCAAATCTTGCGAAGTGATGTACGTTTGATGGTTATCCCCGGTGTGGACGTACATAGTATTGAACCCATCCAAAAGCTCTGCGAAACCTATCCGCAGTATTGTTTTCCGGCTATAGGACTGCATCCTACCGAAGTCAAAAGCGACTTCGGCGAGCAGCTACAAACTATTCGGCAACATCTGAACCGTTCGCATTATTATGCTATTGGAGAAACCGGCTTGGACTACTATTGGGATACAACCTTTAAGGCAGAGCAAATCAAGGCTTTTCGGGCACAAATAGACTTTGCCATAGAATTTCAACGCCCTTTAATTGTACACTCGCGCGATGCTTTTGAAGATACGTTGTCCATCCTGTCGGAGTACAAAGAGCATGCTATTAGCGGCGTGATACACTGCTTTTCCGGCACGGTTGAACAAGCGCAGAAAGCCGTACAATCAGGCTTCTATTTAGGTATCGGCGGCGGGGTTACGTTCAAGAACAGCAAACTGCCGGACGTTGTGGCGAACATTGATCTTCAACACCTTCTATTGGAAACAGACGCACCTTTTATCGCTCCGCACCCTTACCGCGGTACGCGCAACGATAGTCGCTATATTCCTTTGATAGCTCAACGTATTGCTGATATTAAGCACGTCTCTATAGATATTGTTGCCGAACAAACCACGCAAAACGCGCTTCAATTATTTAACCTGCCTCAACCCATCTGACACTATGAATCCTAAAGTACTGCTCATCTACACCGGAGGAACAATCGGCATGGCGCAAAACCCAAAAACCGGCAGCCTTTATCCCTTCGATTTTAATCAACTATTAGACACTTTGCCCAGCTTGCGTAAACTCAATGTTGATATTGGCGCTTACAGTTTCGATGAAATTATTGATTCATCGGATATGAATCCGCATTATTGGCTGAATATAGCGCAAGTCATCGAATCGCACTACCAAGACTATGATGGTTTTGTTGTCTTACATGGTACGGACACGATGTCCTATACTGCGTCCGCATTGAGTTTCATGTTTGGGAATTTGTCAAAGCCCATCCTTCTTACCGGATCGCAACTGCCTATTGGCGTACTACGCAGCGACGGCAAGGACAACTTAATCAACTCCATAGAGATAGCGGCTCACAAAGAAAATGGGCGTTCATTAGTACCGGAAGTGTGCATCTGCTTTGAAAATAGTCTGTATCGTGGTAATCGTACAACGAAGTTAAATGCGGAAAATTTTAATGCGTTTTATTCAGGCAATCATCCGCCGTTAGCAGAGGTTGGTATTCACGTTAAATACAATCGGCACGCTATTTTGCCATTACCAACGGAGCAGCAACTAAAAGTATATTCTCAATTGGACGACCGTGTCGGTATCTTGAAGATTCACCCCGGTTTATCGCAACCTTTGGTTGAAAACATCTTACAAACCAAGCATTTACAAGGGTTAGTGTTGGAAACTTATGGGAGTGGCAATGCACCGTCGGCACAATGGCTCAAGGAAGCGCTTTCCTACGCTACGCGTCAAGGCATGATCATACTTAATGTAACCCAATGTAAAGCCGGCGGCGTCGAAATGGGGAAATATGCCGCCAGCTTAGAACTATTAGAAGCAGGCGTTACCAGCGGTCTTGATATGACCACCGAATCAGCAATCTGTAAAATGATGGTACTATTAGGTACCTATCCTTCCGACAAAGAACAAGTCAAAACGCTACTGCAAACGCCCTTGTGTGGGGAGATGACGATAATGAATAATGAATAATGTGGAGTTTCTTTATCTGCGTGCTTAAAAATTGAGAGTGGAGAATTGAGAATTTTGGTCACGAACCGAGATTTGTAGGATTCAAAGATTAACGCTATTTTTTCCAAAAAGCCGGTGAAAACAAAATAATAACCGTAAACAACTCTAAACGACCGATAATCATTAACAAAGACATGATCCATTTACAAAAGACATTCATGTCTTCCATCCCCACCTGAATACTGGAATCGTGCACTAAGACGCCGACATTACCCAATGTGGATGTGGCTAAACTCAAGGACGACGTAAAATCATACCCCATAATTGAAAACACGAAGGCTGCTACAACAAGGATAAACATATACAGGAAGAAAAAGGCTAAGATATTAGCAATAAGACTTTGTTCCACTTCTTGGTTATTAAATCGCAAGGGTATGACCGCTCGTGGATGTACGGAACGTCGAACAACCACCGCTAAGTTTTTCAGTAAAATAGCATGACGACCTAATTTGATACCGCCGGATGACGAGCCTGAACTGGCGCCGGTAAACGATAATAAGAACAAGAAAAAAATCTGCGAAGAAGACCATAGCGTAAAATCCGTATTGGTAAATCCGGTCGTAGAGATAATAGAAACCGACATAAATAACGCATGTCGAAAATTGGTCTCAAAAGGCTGCGAAACATTAGATGCCCATAACGAATAGGTTAGAAAAGCTACTGCACAAACAACGCAAAGAATATAAGCCTTAAATTCGGAGTTTTGCCACACTTTATCGAATTTTCCAATACCGGCAAAATATAATAATCCGTAGTTGATGCCACTGAGAAACATAAAAAGCACAGTAATGTATTGGGTGTAAGCATTAAATCCCATAAGGCTATCATTTCTCGTAGAAAAACCACCCGTACCTACTGTAGTAAACGCATGACAAACAGCCTCAAAGCCATTCATATCACCAAAAGACAAACAAAAAACCTGTGCAATAGTCAACAATACATAAATACTCACCAAGGTTTTGGCTGTTTGGGTTGCGCGGGAATGAATTTTATCTTTTACAGGTCCGGAGGTCTCCGCTAAAAATACATTACTCACCCCATCGGTACTCATCATTGGAATGATGGCAACAATAAACACAATGATACCCAACCCACCGATCCAGTTCATCATACAACGCCACAACATAAGTCCTGTTGGCATAGCTTCCAAATCCCTGATAATACGCGCTCCGGTAGAAGTAACACCCGAAATAGATTCAAAAAAAGCGTCCGTCAAATTGTCAATAGTATGGTCGAACAAAAAGGGTAATCCACCGAAAAATGCTACGGCAACCCATGCCAATACAACCACTAAAAAACCTTCTCTACGATGAAATCGCATGGAGTCGTTTTTCCATTGTGCGTTTTGTCCTATCCCATAACGTAAAAACAGTCCGACAAACACGCAGATAAGCACAGAGACGAATAGAGAGAAAAAACTATCAGCGTCATAGAACAACGACACTATTGCAGGAAAAAGCATCACAATACCTGTCCCGATGATGAGTGTTCCCAGTACTTTCAGTACCAAACGAAAGTTGATATAACCGGGTTTTGCCATTGGACTACTGGAAAAAACGTGTAAGTTCTTTAACCGTATTAGGTAGAGCGAAGACAACGACATGATCATTGGGTTGAATCAAGAAGTGTCCTAAAGCGATATACGCTTCGCCATCGCGGATAATACCGGCAATAGCCGTACCTTCGGGCAAATCAAGTTTATATATCGGTCGTTTTGTGATTTCTGAAAATTCACTCACCACAAATTCTAACACATCGGCATCAATGCCGCTTAATATTCTGGAGGAGGTAATATTCACGCCACTTATCGTAAATCGGGCGATATAACTGGCTGTAATCAATTTTTTATTGATGATAGCATCCACGCCAATGCTTTGCGACATGGCGATATAGTCCACGTTATCAACTAAGGCTATCGTTTTCTTTACGCCGGCGCGTTTGGCGTGTAAACAAGTGAGAATATTCGTTTCTGAGTTATTGGTGGTTGCCACAAAAGCATCCATGTGTTCCAATCCTTCGTCGTTGAGCAGGTCAATATCGGTGGCATCGCCATTGATAACTAATGCACGCTTAAAGTTACCGGCAACTGATTCTGCACGCTTCCGGTCTTTTTCAATGATTTTGATGTTGGTATCGTCTTCAAGTAGGTTGACCGTCTTACGACCGATACGTCCGGCTCCGATAACCATGAGATTATGGATGTCTATTTGACGTTTCCCTCCCAAGCGAAAAAGCTCGTCAACACCCGACGACAAGGTAATGACATAAGCCAAATCACCCTCTTCAAAAACATCTTTTGCCTGCGGAATGAAGGTTACGCCGTTACGTGTAATGGCTATAGCACGAAATTCTGCTTTACGGTACATTTTAGAGATTTTTTCCAAAGTGTAACCTATGATTTCTGCGCCTTTTTCGATACGAAGCTGGTAGAGTTGTAATTTGCCGTCGTCAAACGAAAAAGCTTCGGAAGCCTCGGTCTTGGCTAACAGATTGTAAATCTCCGTAGCCGCAATACGTTCGGGCGATACTAAGCGGTCAACGCCTAAAGTCTGAAAAAACAGTTTGTTTTCCTCTGTAAGATATTCAACATTATTAACACGTGCAATAGTTTGTTTAGCGCCAATACGCTTTGCTAAGATACAGGATAAAAGATTGGGATGCTCTTCATGAACAACGGAGATGAACAGATCGGCGGAACGGATGTTAGCCGATTGTAGCACCGAAGGCGATGACGGATTGCCGGTGATGGTCATGACATCAGTATCCGTTTCCAATAACGCCAATAAATCACGTCGCGGATCCACAACCGTGATATTATGATCCTCTTTGGAAAGCATGCCCGCTAAATGAAACCCTACTTCTCCATCACCTGCTATAACA
>BNXT01000053.1 GCA_025999775.1 Bacteroidia bacterium
TGAATAGAAGCGTTAATTCAAATTAAAATTACAAATATTAATCGCGTACCAGATGCACAAATAAGTCCCAAGGGTATGGGCAAGATAAAATGTCAAATTTCATTTATAAATGTGTTCCTGTTCCTGACGTAGTTCACACAGGAAGAAAAGGGAAAGACTTACATTCTCACGCTGTAAGCACTTATGAAAAAATCATTAACGATGCCGCTTCGGATGGTTGGGAACTTGTCAATATTGACACAGTAACCTCCGTTCAACAACCGGGATGTTTAGCCGGACTTTTTGGCTCAAAGGCTGAAACGGTAGAGTTTAAATTATTAGTGTTCAAGAAACCTGCGTAAGAAGGAGGGGCAACCCTCTTTCTTATTCAACAGACGTAGAATGAAAAAAATCCTTATCCTATTAGTTAGGCTGTATCAAAAAACGGCGCCTGCAAGAATTAGAAACTCTTGCAGGTTTGAGCCGTCTTGTTCGGAATATATGATTTTGTCTTTACAAAAATATGGCGTAAGGAAAGGTTTAACAAAAGGATGGGTTAGACTAAAAAATTGCAAAATTCCAAATGGTGGAAATGACTATCCATAAAATTAGAAAAAAAATGAAAAAACAAAATTTCAGGGCTAACGCTCTCAGTTTTATGAGCAAAATGTTTTGCTCAGTAATGATAGCCACGGCTATCTTCGCTTTCGCCTCGTGCAAAAAAGAGAAAGGGGCACCAAAGCAACAATTGCCGGACTATATAGCTTTCGACAAAAATCATGGCGATGATTTGGGCGACCAGATTGACTGCGCGATTTTTGGAAAGGACGGTATCGGATATTTGTATGATTTTCAAGATGAAAATCCCAACATTCCTCAACGTCTTTTAATCTATGACAACAATAAAGACAGTCTGAATTTGGTTATCAATTTCGATGAAGATGGATTGCCTAAAAACATTTTGTCAGAAAATTTTACTGTTGTATTAGGCAACTATGTGGGCAATAAATTCAGCGCCATAGTAGTAACAAACGACGGTGAAAGACACACCTTTGAAAACATTGAGACCGAAGTGTTTTGGGATGAATACAAGGCAGAATTATCGGAAGTTGCGTTAGAATCATCTGTGCAAATGAAGGCGTCTGCATCGGTGATAACAGATGCTTGGAAAGTTGTAAATACTGTTGTTGGTGCTGCTGGTTGCGGACTTTCATATTTAACACTCGACATAATAGGTATGCTGGGATGCGACGGTCCCTTTAGGGATTTAGTAAATGCAATCGGCTGGAGTGAACTTCTTGAAATAGTTGATGATAATGCTACTTTGATAAATTATATTAATTGTGCTAGGGGTATTGTGAGAGCAAATCCGAGTAGACTTTGGAGTTGTATAGAAAGTTTAACAGACGGCGCAGTTAAAATGAATGAAGCTTGGGACAATGACGCCAATTGGGACAGAGTAGTTAAGGGACTTACCAAAGACATCAATAATTTTCTGTCAGATAAATACGCTAATGCGTTGACAGACCTCGGTTTCGTAGTAAACGGCGGCTATACTCCGCCAAATATTGATGGAACATACCTTGCTACGCCTTTGACGTTAGTGAAAAAATCGTTTTCGACGAATGTTGCTGCACAATGGGACATGTATGTAACATTTTCCGGACAGAACAATAGTAAATTAACCATCAATGTAGATTACGATATGCAATCAGACAATGGTCTTATGGAGGCAAGCGGTCCGGGTTCGTTTATTGTTGGCGAAGGTAAAAAATTCAGTGTTTTTGTAGAAGGAACACGGAAAGCGTTGGGTTATACAGCAAAAACAGTAGAGGTTTTTTCGGGCGAAATGACGGATAATGGCATCAAAAATTATCAGTGGGGAGTAATGATGATTGATGACAATGGCGACCCAACAGGGCTGTGGATTGCAAATGGAACGGGATATTTGAAAAAAGACAGCGATGGTTTTTCTAGCAAAATCACTTACAGATCAAAATCATCACCCTCAAAAGCGCCACGGCAAGTACAGCAGTCGAATAAAAATACAAATGGCAATGCCACAATGTAACATCAGGCGAGTACATTGTGAAAGTGGTGAGAAAGTATGAATAATTAACAATAGGGGTGGGGTTTTCCTGCCCCTTTTTTGTTAATTGAGAATTGAGTGTGGAATTGAAATTTAGGAGTTTAGAAATTCCCCCACATTATTCATTATTCATTATTCATTATTCATTATTCATTGTTACGGCTTTACGGTTTACGAAAATCACGCTCATCAACACATAAATCAGGATACTTACAGGGATGGTTGCTACGCCAATGCCGAAATAAAAACCAATACATATCCAAATGATAATATAACGCAAACTATTATCCTTAAAATTGAGGTTGCGAAACTTCAAGGAGAACATGGAAATATTACATACCATCAGAGCAGACATCATAATCACAAGTGTCGTTACAACAGCTGGATTCAGCAATAATCTGAATTGTTGTTCCGTAATTATTGTTTGATACCGGGTATTAACAAGGCACAACAGTAAAGATGCCCAAAACAAGGCGTTAGCAGGGCTTGGCATACCAATAAAATTTACTGATTGTTGCGTGCTAATATTAAATTTGGCAAGTCGGTAAGCGGCGCACAACGCGATTAAGAAGGCTATATACGGAAGATGCGGAAAATGTTCTATCGGTTGCGATTGTAAAAAGCGAAACGCAATCATCGCCGGCGCTACGCCGAAACTCACCATATCGGCTAAAGAATCTAATTCTTTTCCTATCTCGGAATAGGCGTGCAATAATCGTGCTGCAAAGCCATCACAAAAATCAAAGACAGCCGCTAGAAAGATCAATAGTCCGGCATTACTGAGTTCGCCCATAAATAGGTAAACGATAGATAAACAGCCACAAAAGAGGTTGGATAACGTCAACAAATTAGGGATAAATTTCATGGTCATAGTATTTAGTCGTTGATAGTTTCTTTGAGAGATTTAAAACCTTGTCCGAACGCTTCATGTGCGGAAAGAACCGTGATAAAAGCATGTTCGTCAATAGCCAAAATATGTTCGCGCAGCATAGGCAACTGTCGTATCTTAACAACCGTGTAAACGATGTCTTGCTCTTTACCGTTATAGATACCTCTGCCGTGAAAATAGGTACCGCCACGTTTGAGTTTTTGATTAACCATCTGTCCGATTTCCTCGCTTTTAGAGGAGATGATAAACACGGCTCGCTCATTGCTTAATCCTTGTTGAATAGCCGCTACGACCTCGCCATAAACAAAAATCGTTATCCACGAATAAAGCGGAATAGCCCAGTCTCGAAAAGCTATCAAACCCAGTAGAACAATTGTAGAATCCACAAGAATAATACTGTAAGACAGCGGCACACGTTGGTATTTAGTAAGCATTTTAGCCATGACATCGCTACCGGCGCTCGTGGCGTGAGCTTTGAATATCAATGCCACTCCAAGACCTATCAAAACACCACCATAAATGGAGGCTAATAACGGATCGTCGCTAAATAATTCTCTGTCGCCTTTGAGCAACGATAAACTATCCGTAAACACGGAGGTTGACACAAAAGTAACGATCGTTTTTGTAATGGATTTTGCACCTAATAATCTATAGGATACATACAATAGGGGAATATTAAAGCACAACGCCGTCGTACCAATTGGTAAGCCGTCCGGTAAAAAGGGTACAATCCCTTGAGTAATATAGTGCAGTACAATCGCAATACCGTAAATACCACCCGGAATAATTTTATAGGGGGTAATGAAAAAAACGTACGCCGTTGCAAGGATGAGCGATCCCACAAGTATCAAGACATAATCTCTAACGGTATCCTTTTTGTTAATTTTAATTTGCATAACTTTTGGGTAAAAAATGAGAAAATGCCTCAAACGAAAACCCTCTCAAAAAAACATCCACAGGCATCCGTTGTTTGTTACTCACTTGCACCTCACTCAGTTGCAACCATTGTGCATCGCCACAACAAACTCTCAATAGGTTCTTTTGATTGGTATAAATAGTACCGGCAGATGCTGTTTGTTGAACATCAAGCGCCTTTTCTGCCTGAAAAATTTTGAGATTCAATTGATCGGATAGTCGTGCAAAAGCCGTCGGCGTCGGCGATAAGCCTCTGATACATTGCAACACCTTATGAGCCGGTAGCGTCCAATCAATTTCGCAGTCGGCTTTGAAAATCTTAGGCGCGCTATGCAAGACCTGTTCGGTATGAATCGGCTGTTTGATAGGTACAAGTTGGTTATTTGCGATGCCGTGTAGCGTTTCGGTGAGCAGTTGTGCCCCAATAATAGCAAGTTTATCATGCAGGCTGCCGGCGGTCTCATCAGGGGACAATGTTAGTTTCTGTTGTAATAACAAATCGCCACCGTCCATCGTTTCATTGAGTAGAAAAGTCGTTACGCCGCTTTCTTGTTCGCCGTTGATGATAACATGATTAATCGGCGCGGCGCCGCGATAATCGGGTAAAAGAGAGGTATGTAGATTGATGGTACCCATAGCCGGCATGCTAAATACACTTTTGGGCAACATACGAAAGGCTAACACCACTTGTATGTCCGCGTTAAAATTTTGCAGGTCAGTGAGAAATTGTGGGTCGGTTAGACGTTCCGGCTGTAGAACAGGAATATCGAGTTGTGTCGCCATAAGCTTAACCGCACTTTGGTGCAACTGTTTTCCTCGTCCCGCAGGCTTGTCGGGATTGGTAACCACGCCAACGATGTTAAACGCTTGTTCATGCAAATAATGCAATGCGTAAGCGGCAATCTGAGGCGTACCCATAAAAACAATGCGCATAGCCACTTACATTTAATAGGTTAAACAATCATTTTGAGCGCCGTAGCAGCAGCTTCGACCCCTTTGTTTCCGTACTTCCCGCCGGCACGGTCAATCGCTTGTTGCAGCGTATTGGTCGTCAAGACCCCAAAAATAACAGGTTTATTGTACTTGATACTAAGGTTTGTCAATCCATGAGCGACAGCTTGGCAGATGAAATCAAAATGCCGCGTTTCGCCTTGAATGACACACCCTAAGCAGATAACTGCTTTTACTTGAGGCTGTGCCTCTAACACCTGTTGAGCGCCGTGTGTAAGTTCAAAACTTCCGGGTACGGTCTTGATGAGGATGTTCTCCGCATTAACTCCCTGTTCAACGAGCGTATCGTAGGCGCCTTGCAGCAACGCTGTGGTAATTTGTTCATTCCATTGCGCAACCACAATAGCAATGCGGGTCTGACTGTAATCGCCAAACCCGCTATTCGTGTATTCAGAGAGATTTTTTAACGCACTTGCCATAAAACTATTGCAATTTAGCTTCAAACATAGCAATATATTTGTCTATTTCGCGAGCGTGTTGACTTTGAGTATAGTTTTCTTGAAGTCGGCGACAATAGTCCAAAGCAGACTTGTAATTGCCATTTTTATCGTTCAAAATGATAATCTTCATCAGCACCGCCGGTGTAACAATATCATTCGGATGCGATTTAATAGATTTCTTGTAATACGCAAGCGCCTCGTCTTCATCGCCCAATTCTGCATAAGCATCGCCGATAGCCGATAAAGCAAGGGGCGTTACAATAAGTTCGTTGGATTTAAACCGTTTAAGTTGATCTATGGCTTCGGAATAGTTACCTTTTTTAAGATTGATGATGCCCACATAGTAATGTGACAAATTAGCAGCATCCGTGCCACCGAAATTGTCGATAACGTCTAAGAACCCTAAATGAACGCCATCGCCATTAAGCGCTATGTCCAAAGAGTCCATATCAAAATAGCGTTCAGCGGCAAACATGGCTTCGGAAGCCGACTTATCACGTGGTTGCTGATAGAGAAACCGATAAGCCAAGAAAGCACCTATAACCACAACGATACCGACGGCAATGCCGGCAATAATTTTCTGATTCTTATTAAACCACAACTCAACCCGACTAAGGGTTTCTTCAAAGACTTGCTCACTATTCTCTATGAACGACTGATTCTCTTTTGCCATTTTATCCATTTTTGGGCAACAAAGTTACAATTTTTTTTGAAATATACAAAGGATTTTTTCATGATTGTTTAGTATTGCGGGACATGTCCGCAATAACAATTGTCTGAACCATGATTTGTAGGATTGTGAAGAGTGGAGTGTGGATTTGAAAATGCACCCGCCATTTCATATATTCATAAATATTTACTATCTTTGCACCAGAATATAAATAAAAACAAGATGGCAACACCCATTAAACCCACGCCAATTCTCACAGGCAGGGATTCTATTCGCTTTGCAAAGGCGATGGAAAATGTGCATTGGTGTAACCAAACACAATATCATAAAAAAGATGAACAATAAAGCAAACCTCCGCCGCAAGATGCCCATTGGCATCCAGACTTTTGATGAAATGGCATCCGGAATGTGGGTCTATGTGGACAAAACAGCCCTTGTCTATGAGTTGGCAAACGATGCTAAGCACAATTTCCTTTCCCGCCCCCGCCGGTTTGGGAAAAGTTTGCTCGTATCCACGCTTGCAGCCTATTTCCGTGGAGATAAGGAACTGTTTCAAGGGTTGGCGATGGAAAAATTGGAAACGGAATGGATAGAATATCCCGTGTTTGTTTTCGATTTCGTGAATGGTACATACACCAATGACATTTCGCAGGTGGATGCTTTTCTCAATGAGAGATTATCCAAGTTGGAAGACATTTGGGGCAAAGTTGAAGTTGAAACCACTCATGGCGCCCGTTTTGCCGGTTTAATCAAGCGTGCCGCCGAAAAAACCGGCAAGAATGTCGTCATCCTGATTGACGAATATGACAGGGCTCTCACGCAAACGATGGATAAACCGGAACTGAATCAGCAGGTGAAAGATATGCTAAAAGGCTTTTTCTCCGTGCTCAAAGGCGCAGACCGCTACATTCGTTTTGCCCTGCTGACCGGCGTTACCAAGTTCTCGAAGGTTAGCATATTTTCCGACCTCAATCAACTAAGTGACATCTCCTTGAACAAAAAATATGCTGCTATTTGTGGGATTACACAAGCGGAGTTGGAATTTAATTTTGTGCCTGAAATAGAAAAATTAGCAGAAGAAACAGGGCGTTCGTATGAGGCAACGCTCGAAAAGATAAAAGAAGAATACAATGGTTATCGCTTCTTTGAAGGCGGACCAAGCGTTTACAATCCCTTCAGTACGGTGAATGTTCTTGCAAACAGCAAGTTTGGCGATTACTGGTATGAAACCGGCACGCCAACATTTCTGGTCAATGAACTGGTGCAAAACAAGTTTGACGTACTGGACTTTGAGAAAGGTGTGTCATCTTCAGCCGCCGACATCAATGATTACCGTAGAGAAGAGGGTAATTTCATCCCATTGCTTTTCCAAACAGGTTATTTAACCATCAAAGGATACCGTGAGCCGTCCAATTCATATATTTTGGGCTTTCCTAACGGCGAAGTCAAACGCGGATTTTCAGGTTCTTTGCTCACAGCATACGCTAAGCCTGTTCAGGCTAAGACGAGTTATGCGTACACAAAGTTCAACGACGACCTCTATGATGGCGACCTGGAATCTTTCTTCGACCGCTTGACCTCCTTTTTCGCCGCACTCCCTTATGATTTGCACAACGACACGGCAAACGAGAAAGAGTATCAATATGTATTCTATGTTCTGATGACACTCCTTGGCGAGTTCACGTTCGCCGAAGTGCGCGGAAATATCGGCAGGGCGGATGCCATTATCAAAACCACCGAACATATTTATATCTTTGAATTTAAAGTAACCGCCGGCGGTACGGTCGATGAAGC
>BNXT01000054.1 GCA_025999775.1 Bacteroidia bacterium
TTCTGTCCCATCGGTGACGTCACCGACTTCAACTTCTACAAATAATGAGGTTCTGTCAGGATTATACGTTTCCTGTAACACGGGTTGTGCCCAACCTAATTCTCTCCAAATTGCACGAATGCCGAACAATCCACTACCGGCACGCTCTCCGATATCAATCATGGCAAACATCTTGAAAATGGTTGGATTACGCGGGTCACTAATTCCACCCTCCAAGGCTTCTTTCATACTGGGTCGAAAAACACCGGGGTTGGCAAACATGATGTTTCCCCGTTTTTTCTCAATCACAATACCACGTCGTCCATAATAATCGGCATGAATAACAGTATTCGCCAACGCTTCCCTCAATGCGACATGCACGGATGTATCACTCGCCCTTTCTACATTGTTCCGAAGCTGGAACGGTATTTTTACATCAGATGTCAGTTTAATAACCACTTTAAAGAAAAAATCAAAGATGTTGCCACTCCATTCGCCCAAATTGGAAACAACCCTGTCGCTCCAACGCCCTGCATCATATATTTCCCTGTAATCCAAAAAATAATCCGGTAAAATCTGCGTGATAACATCCTCCGTTCCAAACATTATCAGACCGGCCATAGTAGGTTTAAAAAGACCTGACTCCACCCTCCTCAAAGCGCCTATTTTTTGCAGAAAAGCGGCATCATCCAACCCATTCCAAATATGCACCGGCTTCAATGATTTGAAATGATTGCGATAACGCGCAATACTTTCCGCATCCAAATCACTCGGATTCAATTCATCTATAATCGTGCTGTCGGCAGGTATATCTGATTGGTCGCGCAACATCGCTTTCAGCTCCGCAAGCGTACAATGATAATCCCCTTCGGCATTCCGGCGATAGGCGCCTCCAAGCAAATCATTATTGATATACACCGGTTTATCGTGTCTATCGGCACGTGGCACCTCAACGACAATTATTTCTTTTCCCTCTATTTTTTGAGCATAAACATGACGTTCGGCTAAGATATTGACACTGACTTTTTGGTGGTTATTCAACTGATTCCAAATATTCTGTATCTTTTGGGTTGCATCCGTTACACCGGTTATAACTAAATATTTGTTAATTTCCGAAACACCAAGCAAAATAACACCTCCATCGGAATTGGCAAAGGCAGAATAACTTTCCCAAAGACTGTTCGGCAGTCCACCTTCAGCCTTTTTTGCCTCCATCCGAAAATGCTCGCCTGACGCTATTATGCTTTTAATATCTACCATAACTAATTTTCTTTAAACATTACTCCATCTACACCAAATTATCTGTCCTGTTACATATTCGGATAAATTACGTGCCCAAAACGTACTGCTTTCACTTCAAAATCGTCCCACTCAATATCCAACAGTCGAGTTAAAAGTCAGTATAAAAGCCCAAACATCCACAACGGAATTTTGCTACCAAAACCCATTTCTGCATCGTCTATCGCCAAATACGAGTCAGGCAAATCGGCTATTTGTGTGAATTTTTTGCCGCTACCGCCCACCTCAAAAACATATTTATCATTAACAATAAAATCGCCCTGTGCGGCATCCTCAACCTTTCCGATAACACGTAATTGATTGAAGAAGAAAGTTTCGCGCAAATTGCCGATATTGGTATTATTCTCGCCGAGCGAATATGCCAAATTTGGATTGTCCAAAAATATCTTTGCGGGTTTGCTCAAATATTTCAGATTTTTACTCGGATTTCGCAACAAACCCAACAGCCGCGAACGCTCCAATAATTCGAGCGATTTAAGCAAGTTACTGCGCTGAATTTCAACCTGAATGCCAAGTTGCGACATATTGGGTGTGAAAGGTGTCATTCCCGAAATCACGGCAAGCAGTCGTTTGAGTTTCTGGATTGTAACAAATTCAACTTTTTCAACGGCGGGTAAATCCGTTTCAAGCACGGCATTTACGGTGTTCAGCAAGCGCAAACGATAAGTAGGCAAATCCTCTTTGTAATACGGGAAATAGCCTGATTGTAAATATTTTCGGAAAAGTGGCAAAATTGTTATGTCTCTGATAATTTCAGAAGCGATTGAAACATGATTTTTCAACAAATCGTCCAAAGAAATAGCCGGAATTTTCTTAATACCTTCAAATTCCAAAAATTCACGAAACGATAAGCCGAAAAGTTCATAACTGATTGCACGGCGACTCAAATCAGCATTGCCCTTGTAAATATTCAAAATTGACGACCCCGAAAACACCACTTTTGCCTGCGGATACGAATCGTAAATATTTTTCAATTCCTGTGCCCAAGTGTCGTATGGATATTTATGAACCTCGTCAATGAAAAAATGCGTAACGCCTTCTTGCCAAAGTTTGCGAACAACATCAACCAAACGATTGGTCGAAAAATACAACTCGTCTAAACTCGTATAAAATGCCTGCGATACATCAAGATTTTGCTTGATGTATTGCAGCAACAAAGTCGTTTTTCCTGTGCCTCTTGCGCCAATAACGGCAAAAAGCCGATTATCCCAGTTAACATTCGGCATCAGGTAGCGAACAAACTGATTATCTGTCTGTTCTATTTTTTTTCGATATGTATTTATCAATGTTTCCACAAAGGGGTATATTTAAAAGTGCAAAGATATAAATTTTTGCATATTGAAAACTGCATTTTTTTAATAAATCGTATATTCAAATATGCAATTGGTGTAAATCATTGATGCTTAGGAAATTGTACGCTTAGTGCCAGACATCTTTTGAGTAACATCACCGATTTTAACTTCTATGAATAATGTCGTTCTGTATCGCAGTCATCTTGCAACCTACTTTCGATTTTCCGCCAATCTTTTGTCGCCTAACAAGTTTTCCAAATCGTTTTTATTGTTTCGACGTGATATAATTGCCTCGTGTCAAAAAAATGTTCTCTCCTATTTGCCATTCATGGTCAAATCCATTGGTATTGTTGTAGAACGCTCTACTACAGCCATCTTTAAGCCGGTCGTGCAACTCAACAATTATTGATTTCATATTCTTAATCCACGTTTCACTATTCTCAAACACCTCTTTTTCGGCGCCTTCGATGTCCATTTTAAGAATGTCAACAGTTTGAATTTTATAGTCTTCAAGTATTTTGTCAATCGTAATTGTTTTTGTCAGATGTTCTTTGGTAACGGAAATATTTAGTTGCTGTTGGGCACTATCGGCGCCAACCATAAATCCGGAACTACTTCCGGCACCGGTGAAGCCCGGATTAAACAAATTCAACTCTGTTATAGTATTCCAAAGAGCAGCTTGCAGTGGGATGATGTTAGAATAATCCTTCGTGTTTTGCACCAGCATCTTATAGTTTTCTAACTCGGGTTCGATGGCTATTATAGTTGCAGTAGGGTATCGATTGGCAAAATAAACGCTGGCAAGCCCTATATTTGCTCCGGCATCAATAATACAAACAGGTTGTGCTTCAACCGAAATATCATACACTCCGCCACAAAATATTTCAACATACAACCATTCGTCCGATGTTACTTCTCTGCTATAAAATGGATTTCTTCGGATGTAAAGCGGAAATAAACAATCTTTACGAGTAATTTTTACTATTTTACCCCCCCCCCCATAACTCGCTGATTTACAGCGAGTTATGGACACAACATGCCCTGATTTGTAGAGTTGCAGTTGCAACTTCACCTTTTTTAATAACTCTTTTAATAAATTTAATAACATTCTCATTTTTTTATATTTAAAAATTTTTGCAAATCCAAACTCTCAAACCGTGATTGTTAATAACTGTTTTTGTAACTCTTAACTACATAAAGCATCAACCGTTCCATAACACATCCGCAACGCCAAATGTCGATGGATACTGAACCCGTTTTTATTCACACCATCTATATCGTGATACTTGCCCACATAAATTCTATCGCCATTATGGTCGGTGTCGCTGCACCAAACAAAATCGTGCTGCCATAAAACTTCTTTGGCATGAAACCAATAGGCGAAAAAGGCGTAGGCGCACAAAATGGCTGGAGGAAAATGTATGCATGTTTTTAACAGTTCATCCGGCAGTATGGCACGAGTTTCGGGAATAATCTCCTTTCGCAACAAATACCATTGGTTTGCCAATGTTGTTTCCATAAAATCTTCCTGTAAATACCAATCTTGGTTGTAAAAACAAGGCTCTGATATGTCAGGATTTATGCCATATTGTTTTCGTAACGACAGCAAATTCAAGCGCTCGCCGCTTGTCGTCTTCGCCGTTCCCAATACTAAGATATAATCTGTAGCATACGTTGCAAGTTCTTTGGGGGTGTATTGAATAGCCGGAATGTCTTGCGGTACAGCCACCGGAAAATTCTCAGCAATGGCTTGTAACTCCTGTTGTCCGATAAAATTTTTGCCAAACAGAGATTTTGCTTCTTCTATGGTTGCTTTTCTTTCCATTCCTGATACATTATCATTTCTTTGGCGGTTGCCAAATGCCCCATAAGCGTGTATTTTTCTATTCTGTCAAATTCCTGCTGCAATCGCTCAATTCTTTTCCCCCATGGGTTTTGCACAAACCAACTCAGGTTTCTTACCGGAGCGTTGTATAAAATTATGTTAGGGGATTTGTCCAGTACTTCTCTCAGAAACGTCAGGTAGGCTCTGTATTGATGCTCGTGGGTAGCCACTAAAATCAACCTTTCCCATCCGCGCTCAATGGACATTCCAACAACTTCAACAGCTTGTTCACGCGTATTGAGCGATTTATCTTCATGAATAATCGCATCTTCCGGAACGCCGGTTTTTAGGATGTGGGGCAACACATCAATATAAGGGAAACTACCATATTCATAATCGGTTATGCCTCCGCTGAATATGATTTTATTTGCCCACCTGTCATTGTACAAATCCACTGCTTTTTGATAGCGATTAAGTCCATCGCCTTCAAGCAATACAATGGCGTCCGACACCTTTAAGGTGTCGTTGTCAATAAGCGCTATGGCTATCTCTCGTTCCGTCATTGTTAAATACTTTCCCAAAAAATCGGCATTCCCTTTTCAATGTCTTTTGCGGCTTTTTTCCCCGCTACGATGCTTTTGAATTTCGGCGGTATCCCTAATGCCGGACGAAGCACATCAATATCTTCAAGCCGTATCTCCTCACCTGCTTTTATATCGCGCTTGGCGTAAAGGCTGCGACGTTGTACGATGACGGTTTCGCTCTCTTCCGCTACCACGAATTTCTGCGTACTGCCCATTGCTGCTTCCAATGCGCGAACATCTTTCACCATCTGGGTAAATTGTTCCACGTCCATTGAGTGGTTATGGTCGGGACCTTTGTCTTTTTTGTTTAGCGTAAAATGTTTTTCGATGACACATGCGCCGAGGGCAATAGAACCCAGTACCACCACACTACCGGGTGAATGGTCGGAATAGCCGGTCAGAATATCAAACGACTTCTTGTAATTGCGCAACACATTGATGTTGGCACTTTCGACCAGCGATGGGTAGTTTGTAATACACTGCATCAACACTAAATCGTTGCAACCTGCATCTTGAATGGTGCGCACCGCCTCATCAATTTCGGACATCGTAGCATCGCCTGTTGCCAAAAATAACGGCTTACCCGTTTTAGCAATATACGCCAGCATTTCGAGCCACGTAATATCACCCGACCCAATTTTGATGTAGGGCACACCTACCTCTACGCACAAATCCACCGCCTCAAAATCGTAAGGCGAACTCGAAAAGTCGATGCCGATTTTGGTGCAGTAGTCTGCCAATTCTTTGTGCCATGCGCGGGGAAATTCCGCATCACGAAACACCTCGTCCACACCGCGCCCCCACGTACCATGCACGCCTTTGAGGGTCATGGAAGCAAAACCTTTGCCCGATACAATCTTATCGGCAAGGAAACTTTGAAACTTGGCACAATCAGCACCGGCAGCCTTTGCGGCATCAATAAGTTTTTTTGCCTTGTTGATGTCGTTATCAAAATTTGCGCCGATTTCGGCAATGATGTAGGCAGGGTGTCCCTTGCCTATCAAGCGATTGCCGATTTTAATTTGTTTGTTGAATGGAGTCATTATTTATATTATTTATGATTTCAAATATTTCTACATCGTAATGTATCATTTATGATTTTTTTTCAATGCTACCCCCAATGAGGTAAGCCGGTATTTTTGCAGACGGCTATTCGGTTTATCAGGAACCGTCTTTTCAATAAGATTTTGCGCCAATGCAGGATTTAAATATGAATCCAGAAAATGCATCTTATCTAAAAGATTTAATTTTACTTGTAATTCGTACCGACTCATCTCCGCCTCTAAAACATCAATCAAATTTTTGACTGTAGGGGTAACTGTAGGGGTGACTGTAGGGGTGACTGTAGGGGTAATCGCCTCCACATCTTGTTCTGCTTCGCCTCCAAAGCCTTCTTCAAGATATTTTTTAGATATTTTTTCTTTTACCTTGAATGCAGTTATCAACTTAAAATCAAAGGTAGCCCTACCATTACCATTGTCTATCAATTCTTTTTGTACCCGATTGACACCTCGACTAAATCTGTTTACATAGCCCAAAACCTTCATAGCTTCGGCAATGAAAGGATTGCGGTAGTCATTCACATTCGGGAAGTTATCGCGATGTACCTTGCCATACAACCCGCCCGGATTCAACACTTCAATCCGGTCATCGTATTCATAAAACTGAATTGGAGCGTTCGATTCATAATCGCGATGCATAATGGCGTTCATAAGTAACTCGCGAGTAGCCCAATAGGGATAGTTTGAAACCGTTTCTTCCCGCAAAACGCTTATCGGAATCGGGCGTTTTTGTGAAACGCTTGTTTCGATAAAATTATCTATTTTCACTAATGATTTACAAAGATTACCACTAAATTTAAACTCATTGATAATGTCAGAGGCTTTACTTTTTCCTTTGAAACGAACATATTGCACATAAGAGCCGTGAATATATCGTTCGGGATTTCGTCCAAAAAGAACTATAGCCCCGCAAGTCGGACAGTTGTAGCGCAAGTCATAAAAACCCAGAGAGGATAGCTGCTCCTCAATGCTTCGTTTGTCTTCTGCCAACACATCTTCGGCAACCGCTTGAGGCAAAAATTCCTTTTTAATAATCGGAATATCAAGGTCGGCAAGCGATGTCCCAATGCAAGGCATGGCATCAAACGTTCTAATATGAGACAAGCGTCGCTCTGTCAAAATTTTTTGCTCCGCTTCGGTGGCAAGACTTTTGCGAGGTCCAACCCTAACCCATACCCGCCCCCGATAGCGTATTGGGGGCAATTCCGAAGGTTGCACTTCTACCACCAGCAAATCACCATCATCAAAAATAAATTTTTCGACCGTCATCACCGGTTGAGGTAGAATATTCCCATCTGTCCGAATATTGGCGATTTGTAGCAACAACTTATCATCAACTTTCAAGCCGGATAATTTTCCACTATCGTAAGCGCCAAGAATTAGATAGCCACTTTTACCACTGCCTGAAATATCATTTGAAAAAGCGCAAATCGCCTGACAGAACTTGTCCATATTGTCTGTCGAGATAGTTCGCTCCACACAATAACTCTCAATGTCATTGAGAAGATGTATTAATTTTTGTTTACTAATCATTCAAAATCAAATTTCAATTCGCTATTGTACTTGACTTCCACCTACAATACTATCCATTTTCCTTCTGTCCCATCGGTGACGTCACCGACTTCAACTTCTACAAATAATGAGGTTCTGTCAGGATTATACGTTTCCTGTAACACGGGTTGTGCCCAACCTAATTCTCTCCAAATTGCACGAATGCCGAAC
>BNXT01000055.1 GCA_025999775.1 Bacteroidia bacterium
TTTATACCCTACTCCGCCGCCTTTTCTGACCCCTCTTTTTTGGGGACTGCAAAGTTACAACTTTTTTTTATTCTGACAAACTTTTTTTTGACTTTTTTTTCGAGACACGGTTAAAAAACGTTTGAGGCGCTATAGAATTGAGTGTGGAGTGTGGAAAAGGAAATAATAGTTTTCCATGAATTATTCCATAAACACTGCTGCATACCAATTTTGTTCATCATCAGGTGAGCTAAGTGTTTCTATAGGAAGTCCAAAATTGCGTACGGTAGCAAAAACGTCAATACCTACACTGTGAAAAGCAGGGCGTGCACGTTTAGGATTGCGACAGGGTTGTCCGATGTTGCCCGCACATTCACTGCACAAACCACAATCGTTGAACGCAAGCGCAAAATAATAGCCATCGCAGAAAGCCTTACTCTCAATGGCAAACGACACGTTTTGAGTGGTTTTCTTGTCATGGGCATGGATAATAATACCCCATGTGTAACGTTCCAAAATCTTTTGGTACTCCCAGGGTTTGAGCGCTCCGGCACGACTGGGGCAGGTATGTCCGCGTCCCCAATCAGCACACCCAAACATACATTTGAGCAAAGCACGCGGATCAAAGACAATATCGGCAATATCAAAACGTACAACATGCTCCGCACCCAGCTTTAATGCGTGACTCACATAAAACTCAGAAGAATTTTTAACTATTAAACGATCCATGATTCGTAGGGTTTATTTCATCATGACAAAGGTACAAAATTTTCCGGTTTGTTTCATATTTTTTGTATATTTGCAAAATTATTTAGATTTATGAATGGGATAAATCAATCGGCAACCTATCAAGACACCATAAATTATTTGTTTTCGCAACTACCGATGTTTCATCGTGTTGGTGCAAGTGCTTACAAAGCGGATTTGAACAACACCATAGCGTTGTTGGAAGCCTGTGATAATCCACAAACCAAATTTCGGTCGGTTCATGTTGCAGGTACTAACGGAAAAGGCTCTACTGCACATCTGTTAGCTTCTGTTTGTCAAGAAAGCGGTTACAAAACAGGCTTATTTACTTCGCCTCACCTGATCGATTTCAGGGAACGTATCAAAATCAATGGTCGTTGTATTTCCGAAGAGCGTGTTACCCAATTTGTAGAACGTTACAAAGTTATTTTTGACCGCATACAGCCGTCGTTTTTTGAAATGACAGCCATGATGGCATTTGAGTATTTTGCGACAGAGCAGGTTGATATAGCGATTGTAGAGGTCGGTATGGGCGGACGATTAGATTCCACTAACCTTATTCAACCGTTAGTTTCGGTGATTACCAACATCGGGTTAGATCATACCCAGTTCCTTGGGGATACCCTCGAAAAAATAGCCTTTGAAAAGGCGGGTATTATTAAACCTCAAACACCGATTATTATTGGTGAAACACATACGCACACAGCGCCTGTATTTATTCAAACAGCAGCGCGCGAGAATGCACCGATACAATTTGCAGATACGGTCATTCAAATGGATACACACTATGTGAATGGACAGCCTCTGTATGATGTCTTTTACAATCATACTCGGTTATTTCATGGTATGCACTGTGAACTCACGGGTATCTATCAGCAGCAGAATATTAAAACGGTCATGGCAACACTGATGCTGCTCAAGCATATCGTGCCTATCTCTGATGATGCGATAATACGTGGCTTTGCGAAAGTTGTAACCAATACAGGGCTTTACGGACGTTGGCAAATAATCAGTCGTAATCCGCTCGTAGTATGTGATACAGGTCATAATGTCGATGGTATCACGCAGGTCATTCGTCAGATTGACATCACACCGCACCAACAGCTGCATTGGATACTGGGGATGGTTGGCGACAAAGATATTAACGCCGTATTAAGGTTACTACCTAAAAACGCTACGTACTATTTTTGTCAAGCTGCTATACCACGTGCTTTGGACAGAACAGCGCTGCAACAACAAGCACAGTCAGTCGGATTATCGGGACAGACCTATCATTCTGTCAAAGAAGCTTTACAACAAGCACAACAGCAAGCCGATATAGAAGATTTGATCATCGTTGCGGGCAGTACGTTCATCGTCGCAGAAATACTGTAATTAGCTTTGCAGGATTTGGATTACTCTAACCTGACAAAATGGCATTATATTATCGTATTTGGACTTTGGTATAGTTTTTGCTACTGTTGCCTCTGAAAGGAGTAAAAATCATGAACCAGAACCAACCTAAACAAAGTGGTGAAAAATCACTCGAAAGATATGCCAAGAACCTCAACCAATTAGCGCGCGCAGGAAAACTTGATCCTGTGATTGGGCGCGATGAGGAGATTCGTCGTGTACTACAAATTTTATCACGTCGAACCAAGAATAATCCCATTCTCATTGGAGAACCCGGCGTTGGGAAAACCGCTATCGCCGAAGGTTTAGCACACCGTATTATCAGCGGCGATATACCGGAAGACCTTAAAAGTAAACAGCTTTTCTCATTGGATATGGGGTCGCTTATTGCAGGCGCTATGTACAAAGGCGAATTTGAAGAACGCTTGAAAACGGTTATTAAAGAAGTCATTGACTCTAATGGAGAATACATCCTGTTTATTGACGAAATACACACTTTAGTAGGCGCTGGCGGTGGCGGCGAAGGCGCTATGGATGCCGCTAATATCCTGAAACCGGCTTTGGCACGTGGCGAACTACGCGCTATCGGCGCAACAACACTGAAAGAATATCAAAAATATTTTGAAAAAGACAAGGCATTAGAACGTCGGTTTCAAACCGTATTGATCGAAGAACCCGACCAAAACGATACGATTTCTATTTTGCGAGGGCTGAAAGAACGTTATGAAGTGCATCACCATGTACGTATTCGCGACGAAGCTATCATTGCCGCCGTCGAACTCTCAACACGCTACATTACCGACCGTTTTCTACCAGATAAAGCTATTGACTTGATTGATGAAGCCGCCGCTAAATTACGATTAGAAATCAATTCCGTGCCGGAAAAATTGGATGAAATAGAACGTCGCATCCGACAATTGGAAATAGAACGGGAAGCTATCAAACGCGAAAATGATAAAGATAAATTAGAACTGCTCTCAGAAGAGATTTCACAGTTAGTCGTAGAACGCGATTTGATGAAGGTTAAGTGGCAAGATGAAAAAAAGAAAGTTGATGAGATTCAGCAATGTGTTACTAATATTGAACGTTTCAAGTTCGATGCAACACAAGCAGAACGTGCCGGAGACTACGGAAAAGTAGCAGAATTGCGCTATGGTAAAATCAAAGAAGCGGAATCCCGCTTGGAAACATTGAAAGAGGCTCTGCAACAAACCGATACGCCACTCATTAAAGAAGAGGTAACAAGCGAAGAAATCGCCGATGTGGTGTCTCGTTGGACGGGCATACCGGTTAGTCGGATGCTCCAAAGCGAACGCGAAAAACTGTTGCACCTCGAAGATGAGCTTCATCAACGTGTGATAGGGCAAGATAAGGCTATCACAGCGATTGCGGATGCTATCCGTCGTAGTCGTGCAGGCTTTAGTGATAGCAAACGTCCTGTAGGCTCGTTTATCTTTATGGGCACTACCGGTGTGGGTAAAACCGAATTAGCAAAAGCCTTAGCGGAAGTATTGTTTAATGACGAAAACGCAATGGTTCGCATTGACATGTCGGAATATCAAGAACAACACACCGTATCTCGACTGATAGGAGCGCCTCCGGGCTATATCGGCTATGATGAGGGTGGACAACTGACCGAAGCCGTGCGGCGTAAACCCTACGCCGTTATTCTATTAGATGAAATTGAAAAAGCACATCCGGATGTTTTCAATATCCTACTGCAAGTGCTTGATGATGGTCGATTGACCGACAATAAAGGACGTACTGCTGATTTTAAGAATACAATCATCATCATGACCTCTAATATTGGCTCCTATTTGATACAAGAAAATTACGAAGGTCTTGCTGAAGGCGAAGAGATGTTGGCTTTCTCTAAAAGTCAACACGAAGTAATGGAATTACTGAAAAAGACGATACGTCCGGAGTTTTTGAATCGTGTGGACGAGATTATCATGTTTGCGCCACTGAATAGGAAGAACATCAAAAATATCATTGCTATTCAAGTGAAAAATATTGAAGTCTTGTTGGCAAAGAAGAACATCACACTCAAAACCAGTGAACAAGCCTTGGATCATCTCGTAACATTAGGTTATGACCCGCAGTATGGCGCGCGCCCGTTGAAACGTGCTATTCAAACGTATATCATGAATAACTTGTCGAAAGAACTATTGGCAGGCAAAATTAAAGAACATTCTACTGTAAAAATGGATGTCTTTAATGGGGAATTTGTATTCTTTTAATTGAAATAGTCATGCACTAATTGGGCTTTGGCAGCTCCGATACATTCAGACAATTCTTCAAGCGGCGTTGCCTTGATGTTTTTCACAGACTTGAAGCGTTTTAATAACTTCGCTGCGATACCATCGCCGATACCTTTGATGTCAGTTAGTTCGGTACGAATGAGACCTTTCTGATGTTTTTGACGATAGTGTGTGATTCCAAAACGATGCACCTCATCCCGTAAACGCTGTATTAATTGCAGCGTTTCGGATTTCTTATCCAAGTGCAATGGATAGGGGTCGCCCGGACGATATAGTTCCTCCAAGTTTTTGGCAATGCCGATAATGTGTATTTTATCCGTTATTTTTAGCTTTTTAAGGCTATTCATAGCCGCTGACAGTTGTCCTTTGCCGCCATCTACGATAATCAGTTGCGGTAAAGATTGATTTTCCTCAAGCAACCGAGCATACCGCCGATAAATAACCTCTTCCATAGAGGCAAAATCGTCGATACCTTCGACCGTTTTGATATTGAAATGGCGATAATCTTTTTTGGATAATTTGCCGTTTTTTGCAACGGACATCGCCGCTACCGCATAATCGCCTTGAATATTGGAGTTATCAAAACATTCAATATGGCGCGGCAGAGCGTCTAATACCAAATCCTTCTGTATTTGCGCAAGTAATCGTTGACCATATTGATCGGGGGCTACTAAATTTTTATGTTTATTTTTCTCTAAAATATAGTATTTCAAATTACGCATAGAAAGCTCCAATAAAGCTTTTCGGTCGCCTTTTTGAGGCACTATGAACGTAGTTTGTGGAATGGTAAAAGACAGTTCCATCTGGACAACGGTTTCTTTGGCATGGCTTTGATATCGTTCCCGAATCTCCACAATAGCTATCAACAGCACATCTTCCATGGTTTCGTGGATTTGCGGTATCATCTCTATCGTTTGTACCTGATTCACAGCGCCGTCCACAACCTTCAGGTAATTGACGTAGAATATTGACTCTTCTTGTACAATGGAGAACACGTCCACATCGGTTAAGGTGTTGCTGAAAATTGTAGATTTAGCCCGATAGTTTTCTAACATTTCCAATTTCTTCTTTTCGATCTGAGCTTTTTCAAATTCCATGGTCTGTGCATACAGCATCATCTGGGCGTTTATTTGGCATAATACTTCCTTCGTATGCCCGCGCAAGATATTACGAATCTGTTGGATATTACGTAAATAATCCGTTTCCGATTGCAGGGCACAACACGGACCTGCACAATTTTTGATATGGTATTCCAAACATACTCTGTATTTTTTTCGGGCAATAGCTTCGGATGACAAATTTAATCTGCAGCTGCGTAGGGGATACAATTTTCGTAGCAGTTCCAATAGGGTGTTTATCGTGCGAACCATGGGGTAAGGACCGAAGTACTGTGAACCGTCTTTGATACGTCGTCGTGTGGAAAAAATGCGCGGAAAAGATTCATTGGTAATACAAATCCACGGATAGGTTTTATCGTCTTTGAGCAGGACATTATAGCGTGGTCGGTATTTTTTAATCAGGTTGTTTTCTAATAATAACGCATCAAATTCGCTATCGACAACGATGTGTTTAATATCGGCTATTTTCTTTACCAATATGTATGTTTTTCCTTCTTGCTCTTTAGTGAAATAGGAAGATACCCGTTTTTTAAGATTTTTGGCTTTACCGATATACAATAGTACCCCGTCAGCATCAAAATACTGATATACGCCGGGGGTATCGGGTAGTGATTTGACCAATAATTGTAGCGTTTCGTTGGCGAACATATACAAAAAAGCTATTTTTTACGTTATATACTCACAAAGATACAAAAATTCAAATAGTTTAACAATGAAAGAAGATTTTTTGCACTATTTATGGCGTTTTAAATTATGGACTAAACCGCTTCGCACGGAAGATAATCAACACATTACGGTATTGAATCCGGGCATTTACAATACGGATGGGGGACCGGATTTCCTACAAGCCAAACTACATATCGGCAATACCATCTGGGCAGGGAGTGTCGAGATTCATGTCAGCGCTTCCGACTGGATCGCACATCGGCATACCGCCGACTCTGCCTACGATAATGTGATTTTACATGTGGTCGTTTACAACGATATACCGATTATACATCCTCGTAGCCATACACCCATACCGTGTTGCTGCATACAGGGGATGTACAAGGCTTCGCAACATGCACTTTACGAACAATGGCAAGCCAATAAAAGCTTTGTTGCCTGCGAAAAAGAGATAGCCCAACTGTCGCCCGTCAAACGAACGTTTCTTTTAGAACGACTGTGCATTGAAAGTTTTGAACGAAAAGTCAATGAAATATCCGACGATTTAGCGCGCAATCAATACTCGTGGGAAGAGACTTTTTACCAATATTTGTTACGTAGTTTTGGTTTAAAAATCAATGCCGACGTGTTTTACAATTTAGCAAAGTCGCTGAAAACCACTATTTTGCTATCCAATTCGGATAACTTACTGCTATTGGAGGCTTTACTTTTCGGACAAGCCAACTTATTGGAACAAAACTTCAGCGATGCTTACCCTAATGAATTGAAAAAGCATTATCAATTTTTAAAGACCAAGTACTCTCTGTCTTCTATTCATCCGACTACGGTGCAGTTTTTACGTTTACGCCCTATATCCTTTCCTACATTACGTTTGGCTTTATTTGCGCAGTTTATACATCAACATAAACAACTGTTTAGCATCGTCGTAGAACTCACAGATTTAGCGTACTTACGGCATAATTTTCAGCTCACAGCATCGGCGTACTGGGATACGCATTACCTGTTTGACAAGGCTTCGACTAATAGACCCAAGCGGCTTGGCATAGACACGCAAGACCTCATCATTATCAACAGTGTGTTACCTTTTGCGTTCGCTTATGGACGCTTGCGGGATAATCGGGATCTCTGCGAACGGGCAATACAACTGATGAATGAACTACCCGCAGAAAACAATACCATCCTTAAAGCATGGAGCGATTGTGGTATTACGCCTCACAATACGTGTGAAGCACAAGGATTACTGCAATTAAAAAAATATTTCTGCGATGAACAAAAATGCTTTTCTTGTTCGGTAGGCATAGAGTTAATCAATAAAATAGGGATATAATGAGCGGTAAGTTTAGTTGATTAAAAAAAAGTTTGCAATATCCAAATTATTATGTATCTTTGCAATACAAATTTTTGATAGTTATGTTTAACCACAACTTGTATGCGAGCGACCGTATATGGTCAATTGGGAAAACGAATTTAGGCAAGTTTGCTCTTGTTGGGTTTTGTCCTTTAACCGACAAGAGCTAAACAGTAAAGGATAATGCAGAAGTAATATCCAAGTCTGCATTTATTAATGGCTCTAATAT
>BNXT01000056.1 GCA_025999775.1 Bacteroidia bacterium
CGACCGAACACCCACTCCACACTCCACACTCAATTCGATAGCGCCTCAAACTATTTTTTAACCCAATTAGCCAATTTTTTTCCTGATTCAAAAAAAAATCGTAAATTTGTAGGTTCGGATTGTGGAATGACAAAAATGAGGACAAAATTATGGATATATCAATAGTAGTACCGTTACTCAATGAAAGCGAGTCGTTGCAGGAGTTGCATGATTGGATTGTGCGAGTGATGGATGCGCATCACTTGTCGTATGATATTTGGTTTGTAGATGATGGCAGTACGGATAATTCATGGCAAGTCGTAGAGGCATTGGCGGCAAAGAACAGCGCCGTACATGGCGTGTGTTTCCGTCGTAATTATGGCAAATCTGCCGCATTAAACACCGGATTTGAGAAGGTTACAGGCGATGTTGTAGTTACGCTGGACGCTGACTTACAGGATAGTCCCGATGAAATTCCGGAAATGTACCAAATGATTAAGGAAAACCATTTTGACCTTGTATCCGGCTGGAAAAAGAAGCGTTACGATAATGCGTTGACCAAAAACCTACCCTCGAAAATATATAATGCAACGGCACGACGGATTACCGGCGTCAAACTGCACGATATGAATTCCGGTATCAAAGCCTACCGCAATAAAGTGGTGAAATCCATCGAAATATACGGCGATATGCACCGTTATATTCCGGTAATGGCTAAAATGGCGGGATTTACTAAGATTGGCGAAAAAGTAGTGGAACATCACGCCCGTAAATATGGGCAATCCAAATTTGGTATCAGCCGCTTCTTGAACGGCGTATTAGACCTGCTTAGTGTAGTCTTTATCGGGAAATTTTCAAAGAAACCGATGCACTTCTTCGGAAGTATCGGTATTTTGACGGTACTGCTTGGATTTTTTGCGGCGGTGTGGCTTGGTATCCAAAAATATATCTGGTTAACAAGCGGACATACAGCCCCGTTGATCACGTCAAGTCCGTATTTCTATTTTGCGTTGATGTGCATAATTATTGGCTTTCAACTGTTCTTAGCAGGCTATATCTCTGAATTGGTGGCACGTAATTCGCCGAACCGTAACACATACTTGATTGATAATACTATTTAACAATGATACGAAAAGCTTTTCAAAATTCTATTGAGGTGAAAACCCAAATACTGAATGATGCTGCATTTATGAGCAAAATACAGCAAGTTATAGACCATATAGTAGCATTATACCGCACCAATCCTGAGAATGGTAAGGTGCTGTTTTGTGGCAATGGCGGTAGCGCCGCAGATGCACAGCATCTGGCAGCCGAACTATCCGGTCGATTCTATTACGACAGACAACCTTTACATGCAGATGCACTGCACGTTGATACGTCGTATCTGACGGCAGTAGCGAATGATTATTCGTTTTATGAAATTTATGCCCGTTTGATTGTAGCTAAAGGACGTAAAGGTGATGTTCTTATAGCGTTGTCCACATCGGGTAACTCGGCGAATGTTATCAACGCGATGAAAACAGCCCAAAAACAGGGGCTATTCGTAGTCGCTATGACCGGCGAAACAGGCGGCGAGATGAAAAACCACTGTGATGTCCTGTTGAATGTACCAAGTAAAGACACCCCTCGAATACAAGAAGCACACGGACTAATAGGACATGCTATTTGCGAACAGGTTGAGGCTGCCCTTTTTCCAAAACCACAGCAATGAACCCACGATTTCTCTTTCTTGACCGCGATGGCGTGATTAACAGACGGTTAGACGGAGATTATGTAAAAACGCCCGAAGAATTTGTTTTTGAAGACAAGGCTAAGGAGGCGCTGTGCATAGCCGCAAAATTATTCGACAAGATCATCGTCATAACAAACCAGCAAGGAATAGGCAAAGGACTGATGACTGAAACTATGTTACAAGCGGTGCATAAAAAAATGGTCGATGAAGTCGCACAAGCAGGAGGTCGTATTGATGCGGTGTTCTTCTGTAAGGACTTGCAACACTCCGGTAGTTGGTACCGGAAACCCAACATCGGTATGGGCGTGCTTGCTAAAAAGCAATTTCCGGAAATCCGCTTTAAACAAAGCATCATGGTCGGGGATGCGATTTCAGACATGATTTTTGGTAAAAAATTAGGCATGCAAACCGCCTTTATATCGGACGACAACGCCGCCACCGCCACCGACATCCGCTCCAATGCACGACGTATTGACGCAGTATATCCTTCACTCTATAATTTTGCAACATTATGCGAACAAGTGTTAAAATAGTTATTTATTGTTTAAGCTGTATAGGTTCATTATCGCTTGTATCGGCACAAACAACATTGCAGGTGGAAGCCATGAAACGTCCCGATACGTTGAATTTCACCGATAGTAAAGGTCGTAAACAGGGCGTGTGGACAAGAGAAGACACTACGGGATTGAGCTATCGGGGTCAGTTCAAAGATGACCGTCCGATGGGTATGTTTCGCTATTTTGACAAGCACAACACAACGGTGGTCGTGTCTGAGTTTTTCCGTGATGGCTACGCCTCTAAAACAACCTACTATACATCGCAGGGACAGATTGTGGCTACAGGTTACTATCTTGATAAAAAGAAAGACAGTGTGTGGCTTCTTTACGGACCCGACGGAAAAATACTCAAAGAAGAGAGTTACAAAAATGGCATGCTTGAGGGCTTGGTCAAAACATTTGATGCCGACAGCAATATTATTGAAACACAGGTGTGGTATCGCGACTTGCGTAACGGACTATGGTGGGAGAAAACACCGAAAGGCATACAAACCTGCAATTATGTACTCAATAGATCGCACGGCGAATATAAAGCGTATTATCCCGATAAAACACTGCGTATCAAAGGGCTATTCGATCAGGGATTGAAAGAGCAAGACTGGAAGTTTTACTACGAAGAAGGCGATTTGGAAAAGATTTTATACTACAAGAAAAATGAATTGATAAAGAAAGAAATCGCTATCAAAATAGACACGCAAACCATTCTACTAAGCACGGATACGGTAGCGTATTTACACACCAATGGCAAGTTTACGTGGCTGCATTGTGTAGGCGGCAAGGACTACAAGACCCCGCAGAGTTTTGAACGCTTGGCAAAAGCGTTTGATACGGATATGTTCTTCCTCGCTACGCCGAAGTTTATGGCGGCTTATAATCAATATCAGTCCTTGGAATTACTTACAGAAGACGAAGAAGACAGTACCAGCGTGGCACCGTTAGCAACGACAACGGATGATTTGTCCATAGATGACGACGAAGCGCCTAAAACACAGCAACAAGCGATACTATACTTGAAAATACCGACCCCGTATGAAATTATAATAGATACGGATGTTATTGAAATGCTACAATCCATGAGAAGTACGAAAAACGTGGAAGAAGAATGAGACGCCACACGTACATAGCGCTGATTATAGCGACGTTACTAAGTCTGGGAGCGTTTTCGCAGGGTGTTTACTCCTCATTCTTATTGCCGGAATCGGCACGTGTTGCGGCGCTGGGTAGCCACGTTACAAGCATTTACGACGACGACTTCTCCTTGGCGCTAAGCAATGCCTCCATGTTACGAAAAGAGTTTTCTGACAATGTCTTGGCGCATTATGCCAACTATTTTTTGTCGTATTCGCATTTGCAGGTTGATTATGCCCGATACGTTGAGAATGTGGGTATGTTTGCGGCTTCTTTAGCGCTTGTTAATTTTGGCTCCATTGATGAATATGACGAGTTAGGGAACTATAGGGGACGTAGCGCCGGAACTTACGATGTGTTAATGAATATTGGATGGGGTAGAACATTGGACTCTCATTTTTCATTGGGCGCCAACGCAAAATATATGATTTCCGGCGTGGATTATGACTATGTCCATTCGTTAGCAGTGGATGTTTCGGCTTCTTATGTGCATTTGGGAGCAGGTTTTTCTTCTACATTGATGGTCAAAAATATTGGCGGTATCATTGGGAAATACCCGCTAAGCGTCTCGCGTGAGATACCGTTTGAGGTATTACTGGCGGTGTCGCAAAAATTAGCCCATGCGCCGTTTCGTTTGTGCTTAGTGATACCCAATCTGCAAAAATGGAATCTGTTAGGCGAGGATGCTAATAAAATAACGATAGACCCTATTACCGGAAATGAGATAAAACCAAGTAAAATAGCGAATTTTGGCAATAATCTGTTACGTCATATCGTGCCGGGTGTGGAGTTATTGTTATTTAAAAACTTTACCTTTCGTATGGGGTATAATTTTCAACGCCGACAAGAATTAGTCGTAGCATCACGCGGCGGCGCTACAGGTCTATCCTGGGGTATAGGTCTTAAAATACATCATTTGCATATTGACTACTCCCGTTCTTCCTACCATTTGGCGGGAGCGCCGAACTATTTTACTGTCTCCACCAATATCAACGACTGGCAACCAAAATAATACCAAAAAAATAAGAATTAAACCTATAGCTCTATGAAAATAACTCTAAAAAAAATGCTGCCTTTACTTGCGGTGATTGTGTTAGCCGCTGCTATCATTCTTAAATATTACGGTGATAATACGCCGGAGGATGGCGTGCCAACTGATAAAATGACTTACCGTACTAATCCGCATACGGGCGATAAAGTGTCGCTACTGGGCTTTGGATGTATGCGTTTTCCAATGAAGATGAACGCAGAGGGCACAGGCAAAGAGATTGATCAGGATTCCGTTAACAAATTAGTGGATTATGCAATTGCACACGGCGTTAATTATTTTGACGGCGCACCCGTTTATATTGATGGCAACTGTGAAACCGCCATGGGTATAGCATTGAGCAGACATCCACGCAATAAATATTTTGTAGCAACCAAAATGTCGAACTTTCGAAATACTATACCTACTCGCGAACTTTCAATTGAAAGGTATCATAAATCCATGGAACTATTACAGGTGGACTACATTGATTACTACCTGTTGCATAGCATCGGTGGCGGTGGCATGGAATCCTTCAAAGAACGCTTCATCGACAATGGTATCCTTGAGTTTTTACAGGAAGAACGAAAAGCAGGACGTATTCGTAATCTCGGTTTTTCGTATCATGGCGATATAGCTGTGTTTGATTACCTATTGTCGTTGGACTATCAATGGGATTTTGCCCAAATTCAACTTAACTATCTTGATTGGCAACATGCCGCAGATGCCACAGGGCGCAATACGGATGCCGAATATCTTTATTCGGAATTAGTCAAGCGTAATGTGCCGGCAGTGATTATGGAGCCTTTGAGAGGCGGCGCATTGGCGCGTATCAGCGCTATGTCAACACGTATTCTGAATGGTATTGACTCATCTTTAAACCCCGCTGCGTGGGCTTTTCGCTTTGCCGGTTCGCCGGAACACGCACTTACCGTGCTTTCCGGAATGAATACCATACAACATCTGCAAGAAAATATCATCACCTATTCTCCATTGACCCCGCTGAACGATAGAGAATATGCGGCTCTCGAACAAGTTACGAACATAACCTTGAACGCCGCGTTTATCCCTTGTACCGAATGTCAGTACTGTATGCCGTGCCCCGTAGATGTTGATATTCCAAAGGTTTTTGCATTGTATAACAGCATTGTAAGCATTGAAGATAGTACGATAGGGGAGGAAAGTGTGAATTATCGTAAGGCTAAACAAGCCTTCCTCGACGAATATGACCGGAACCTTACGACCCTTGCTAATGCAAGCAGTTGTATAGGTTGTGGTAAATGCAAAAAAGAATGTCCGCAGAATATCAATATACCGGAGCAACTCAAAAATGTTGCGTCGTTTGCCGAAAAATTAAAAACGAGTAAGTAAAAAGTGTGGAGAGTGGAGTGTGAAGTGTAATGAACAAATGAACAATGAACAATGAACAATGAACCCTCCCGTTAGGGAGGTGATGTTGGTAGAAAAATCGTTGTCATCAAAAGAAAATCCCATAGGGATGACCTGTAAAAACCGTTAGAATAGCTGATATACATGCCATTCCTACGGAATTTAGAGGCAAGGATGGTACGTTTTCTACCAACATTTTGTCCCTACGGGACATGAATAGCCCTCAAAAATATATTGTTCATTATTCATTGTTAATTGTTCATTATTTTTTCACCACCTTCGCTGTTCTGGTTGGTGAGCCTGCCAAACCACCTATTTTCACAATGTACTCGCCTGCGGGAAGGTGCGCAATGTTAATTGACAATGGATAATTGACAATTGACAATGGCGTTTCAAACACCTTTGCGCCATTCACGTTATAAATCTCCACTCTCAATTCTCCATTCTCAATTAACAACTCTCCATTCTCAATTCTCAACTCTCCATTAACTACGGGGTTGGGGTAGATTTTCAGAGACGCAATGCTTTGCGTCATTACGACAGAGGTAGGGTCGCTGACAGTTACGGTGCAAGTCGCCGTGAAGTCGCCGTCTGCGGTGGTTACCGTGATGGTGGCTGTGCCTGCGGATACCGCTGTTACCAAGCCGCTGTCGCTCACCGTAGCCACTGTCGTGTTACTGCTGAGCCATGTAACAGTTTTGTCGGAGGCAGTGTCGGGAGCAACGGTTGCGGTGAGTTGCTCGGTACCACCAATAGCAAGTGTGGCAGTAGTTTTGTTGAGCGTTACGCCCGTGACAAATGGTGGAAAGGCAAGTATGGCGCCAAAAGCGCTATTCCAATCACTATTTGCTTTGTAAGTGTTTAATGCACCGGCAAGCACATACAGTGTGTCGGCGCTAACTCTATCAAAATTATCATCGCCCATTGATGGCGGTATAATGGCAAGACAAGTAACATAAGTAAGACTGACGCAATTGTAAAAAGCCCAATCCCCAAGGCTTGTAACACTGTGTGGAATGGTAATACTCGTTAGTCTGCTGCAACGTGTAAAAGCCTTATCTTCAATGCTTGTAATACTACTTGGAATAATAACGGATGTAAGAGCGCTACAACCCTCAAAAGCAGCACTCCCAATGCTTGTAACGCTACTTGGAATGGTAATACTCGTTAGTCCGCTACATCCGTAAAAAGCATTAGACCCAATGCCTGTAACACTGCTTGAAATAGTATAGGTACCTATTTTGCTCGCAGGATATTGTATCAACATAGTTTTAGTTTTATTGAACAAAATACCATTTTCGGAAGTATAAGCAGTATTGTCTGTTGATACATCAATTGCCGTTAGTCCGCTGCATCCGTAAAAAGCTCCAGTCCCAATGCCTATAACGCTGCTTGGAATGGTAACGGAGGTAAGACCGCAAGCTGAAAAAGCCCAATCCCCAATGCTTGTAACGTTGCTTGGAATGGTAACGGAGGTAAGACCGCTGCAAAAGTAAAAAGCTTCATTTCCAATGCTTGTAACACTGCTTGGAATAGTAACGGAAGTAATATCTCTGCAATAGGAAAAAGCATTAGCTCCAATGCTTGTAACACCCTCGTTAATGACCACTGTCTTAATAACAGCGGAGTTATCAAACCAAGGATTGCCAGGGAAAAAGGTATAATCTGCCATTGCCCCTGTGCCGTTGATAGTGAAGGTGCTGTCGGCGGTGTTTAGGGTTGCTACTACACTTGAGGCATTAGGACTGCCGCAGTTCCATGTTGTTTGTGCGTTAGTCGCACCTGCGCCCATCATTAGGGCGGCTGTCATAATAC
>BNXT01000057.1 GCA_025999775.1 Bacteroidia bacterium
AACAAAAGAAAACGAACCAAAAGAAAAATGCTTGCTAAAAATAACAGTCGCACACCCCTGCGCAAGCTGCAGGGTTTTGTGCGACGATTTTTAGCGGTAAGGTATCACTTCGCTACGCTCGTGATATGAATAATGAACAATTATAGTATGTGTCACAATTTCTGCATTTCTAAATTCCTAAAGTTTTCAACTCCACACTCCACACTCAATTCTGTAGCGCCTCAAACTATTTTTTAACCGCCACTCCGGATAATGTCTAATCAAGCTCTTTGATAGCAGTTTATTATGACACCTTTTTCAGGAATACCAATACTCCATCAATGTCGTCAACGGAGCTATCGTTTTTAAAAGTCAGTTTTCCTTCATATTCAAAAATATCTCGTTTTTGAGGATTATAGGCTCTTAATGTGATTTGTTCGTTGGCGGCGTTGCTATATATCATTAAGAGACAAAGCCATTTACCGGAGTTTTCTTCGTATTGGAGTTTACACCAACCTCGACATTCCGTTCCTACAAATGCTGCCACCTCCACATTTGGATCCGTGCTCACCCCTTGTGCAAACGCTATCTGCGACGTAACGGTCATACTCAACTCATATTGATACGGATCTACCGTCCAATTGGTTTGCAAGACCTTCCCTTTATCATCTCTACACTGACTGCACAATAGCATTACCAATATAGACATACTATAAATACATATTCTTTTCATCTGTATTATTTTTTTATAGTTTCACTATTTTTGCCACTTTATTACCTGATTTTATGAAGTAAGAGCCTGCCGGTAGATAGGATATATCCACCGTTTGCTGTACGCCTTTGAGTGTTACAGTTTCAAGCAAGATACCTATTGAACTGTATATTTTCAGCGTATTATCTCCATTCAGAACAGTAATTACGCCATTCTCTACCGGATTGGGATACACTGTTAGTTCTCCTTGTACCGTCGGTTCTTCCAAAGTAAACACCACCGGCATTTGCGACGTTCCGTAGAGTGCATTGCTTTGATACGGCAATGTTGTCAATGGGACATCTTTGATATACAACGGCGTCTCTTCTCCATTTTCTTCCACATAAAACCGAATATTCTCTTTATCTACATCACCATGTACCGTGAGATAGCAACGTTGATTTTCGTTCGTATTACTGAGGTTTGCACTTCCTCGCAGTTCCCCATTTACTTTCGCAATAACTTTTGCCTTACTCCCTTGTTTGCCCTCTATTTCACCTATTAATGAAAGGTTGTTTGCATACGCTAAAGCCTCTTTTTTATTCAAAGTTTCGGATTCATTGGCTACATTCGGATTTGACAATATTGTTGTAGATGGGTAATAGTACGATCGTTTAACAGTGGTTCTGTACATATAGCCTTGGCCCGGTCGGAGGTACTGCAAGCTACCATCCCATCCGTAGTGTTGGCTATATAATGCAAATCCATATTGGTTTTTCACCAAATCTCCTTCTTGTGGATTAGCTCTGCTAAATGCTTCTTCAACGGTCATATTAACCTGTGGCGTATAGCCTATGTGGTTCCATCCGCTTTGAAGATTTATACTCGTCGTTTCAACATCTACCGGCGTTCCACTGTACGCAAGAATAGAGTTTCCTCTCATCTGTATTTTGTACATCTGATTGTTTTGAAAGTCTGTTCCGTTAAGTTTTTGTTTCGTCCAATAGCCGCTTCCATCAGGGTTTGTTTTATAGGAAGAAAAGTCGCCCTGCTGTTGATCTTTAATCTGCAGTGCATTCGTTATACCTGCCATCAACGTAGTGATTGATTGAAGCACCGGTGATACCGTGTTAAACGACACCCAATTCCAGCCTGTTTCCAGTTCGATAGGGTTTATGACAGTACCTTGTGTTTCAAATAGCATAGGCGATACCGAAGAACCAATCAAATTATTAGCCAAGAAATATTGGCCTATCGGTGTAACCGGAGCATAAATACGTCCGTGACTGGCATCCCAAATACGAAATTCAATTATAGGAGCGCCTCTGGAGCAATGCACATTGAGCGCTACTTGCCAACGGTCAAATTGTTCAACATACTTCGGCGATGCAACACCCATACACACGCCATCAATAAAAGCGCCTATCATGTCCTCCGGATCGGAAGAAAAAAGTCCGTTTATTTTGAGTTGACCTATGAACGTCATAGAGTTATCATACTCCTTCGGATTCACAGTCCAAAGCGGTTTATCAGCGCCAACATTAACGGTCAGATAAAGATAATCCGAATATTCTCCTTCGAGCGTAATGATGTCTTCATAACTACCGGGGTTTAATCCATCTTGAACTGTAAACGTAATATCCATTGAAGACTCCGGCGACACAACCCCTTTAGACGGATGAACCGTTAGCCATGAAGGGTATCCGGTAATCTCAAACGGTTCATTCTTACCTCCGCTATTCACAATTTTTGCCGTCAATGAAAAATTGTCGTCATTTTTCTTGGTGGCACGAAGCGTGTTGTTCGCCCACTTCAGGAATGAACGGTCAATATAGGCATTCCAATTATACGAGGATGCCATCAAATTACCATGCAAATCCTGTACATCCTTAGCCGTAATAGTGATATGCGTTTTTTCGATATGCGTCGATTCATCTGTCAATTCCAAAATCACCTTGTCTTTGTTAGTTATGATATTAAAACCATAATCAACAATAGGCCCATGATCTTTTATGGGCGCTATTTCTGAGGATACGCTTGCGGTATTTACAGACGGGGGTGTTGTCGAGCCTGCTACCTGATTTCCATAGGCTAATGCCGAAGTATCCAATACCATGTTGTCATATACGTCTATAACATATCTTTCAAATGGATAATACGCTATTAAGCCCAGCTCATCGCCCAACAATCGCAGATTTCGGTGTACATTGATAAACTCTTGACTCAATGCCATATTCCATACCCGAAATTCATCTATATAGCCGGTATAATAGCTACTATCGTGCGAAACCATTATTCCGTTATCTTCGGTTATCCATCTTAACTTACCAAGATACATACTATCGTTCCGAAGAGTTCCTATCATGGTACTCTCTACTGACCCAATAAGGTTTCTATCCACATACACGTTCGTCATACTCTTACGGTTGACACTGAACACAAAGTGATGCCATTGATTATCATTCACCGTTTTATACCTAAATATATCCTTGCTAGCTTGATCATTTGGTTCCGGTGTGAAGGTCGGATATGTAATTCCATTGGTAGCCATCACGAGGTAACCATTCTTTAGATATACACTCAATTTTCCGTCTGTTACGTAGTCCTGCCCATTACCTACGCCCGACGAAAACAGCGTTCCGTTTAATTGCGCTGTTTTAAACCAAAATTCAACGGAAAAATCATTATCTTTATCTATCGCTACCGTACTTGAAACCGGCATACCAAACGCGCTTGTACCGCCAAAATAAAGTGATCTGCCTTCGGGTAATATTTTCCATGTAGCGCCATACAGTCGTCCATGTTTACTTCTTACCTTGTCTTCTACGATGTTTCCTTCTCCTTCATTGATAGGCCAGTAAGCAAGTAACCCTACTTCGTGTCCGCCCAATATAACGCTATTATCTACTGCTATTTGGCGTGTGGCACGGACAATACCCCATATAGCCAAGCCGTGTACGTCAAACTGTGCTGTCGAGTTATAGCCCAGCATGACAATGCCATCGCCATTGTAAGCGCCAATATTCTCGCCTATGACATTTACGCTGTCGGTACTACCCATTGCAAAATACACCGTTAAAGTGCGATTCTCTGCATTGTTGGCATTATACACGATGTCATAACTACCCCACTGCGTCAAATCCGTAACAGCGAACTTGGTTGTATAGACTGAATCTCCCATCGTTACTTGCAGTTTATTATTCTCATTGAATCCGATCGTCAATGCGTCGGCGCCAATGCCATGTTGAAAAATAACACCCGCCCCTAAAGCATTGCGTTTCAACCACATCTCTATCGTAAACGATTTATTGCTCAGGTTTATCTCTGCTTCCGTACTCATGTAATTCGTTAATACACCATCCAAATGCAAAGATGTACTATGATTCGTTAGCGATTGATTTTGTACGCCGCGTATGGAAAAATTCTGACGTGTTACCATCGCTTCGTTAATATCTTTATTGAACTGTATCATAATATTGTCAGTGCCTCGTAAAAGTCCATCCGTAGGCTGTGCTTTTCCAAACACTGTGGGACGTACCATATCTTTTAGTCCTGCGATAATGTCTGTCCTGCTCTCCGAGATGAATCCGCCTACCCCGCCTGCCGGCGTTTCACACACCGTCTTTGCTTGTAATTCGTAGAGACCATCAAACAGTGATGTCAACTCCCAAGCATATTGAATGCTTGCGCCACTTGCAAATAGTTTGGTGCCTTGCGCAGAATTAAAACGTGCACTATCCGTATAGAAATTCATCACATTATGCCATTGCGTTTCCCCAACAGAACGTCGGCTTAATTCAATATGTCCAAAATTAGCATAGTTTCTATCAAAATTGTCTATCTCCACATTTAGGACGCTACCTGTTGTTGTATTCAAGACCCAATTGTTTTGTGGTGTTTTGAGATTGACATCGCTGCATGCCGGCGTAAATTCTACCGTAAACTCTCGACTGTCTTTGATACTACCCTGACAATTAGATGCCAATATCAAGCGAATACCTTCGTAATTGGAAGAGTCCGGTCCCTTTTCTATGGTCATTGTTTTTTCCATAGTAGAGGTTCCGGGTATGGAAAACGTACGTCCAGCACTGGTCAGTACTGCGCCATCGATCTTCACGATAGCGCCATGCGGATTACTGCCTTCATCCAATTTCAGAGTGTAGCTTACTTGGTCGTTAGATTCGGAAACATTACCCAGCTCTAAGGTAAATACGGCGGCTTTGGAAGCAGGTACCTGCACGCGATACACACCTCCTTTAACCGTCAGTTGCGGTTTTTCAATCTGCATCGTCGCATAACTCAAGATATGGGCGTCGGGTTCAAAGTACTTAGTTTTACGTTCCCCTTCATACGGGCAACTGGTACGTCCACCCAATGTTTTAAACGCAACCGTTGATACGCCATAAGCCAGATCCGTCCAGCCATAATCTACGGAGAGTTCATCCAAGGTTCCATCTTCCTGCAATACAAAACCATTGATGATCGTCGTTTTATCTTCATCTATGACATTGTAAGAGGTCTCATACGTATAACTCTCTGCCGTATGTATAACAACGCCTAAGGCATTAATGCCAAATCCAAGTTTTCCGGCAACATAAGGCGAAAACGAGCTCATATGGGGTGAAGTATGTATAGTATCATGCGAAGAGTTTACCGTATGCTCTATTTTAGCGCCACCGCCAAAGCTAAAATTCGATTCTTCGCCAGAAAAATTGGCTTTCGACAAATTTATCTTAGCAGCTTCGTTTTTACTCAGCGCTTGTGTCCAAAGTTCAATCTGCGTGTAACAAATAAGGATGCTATCCTGAGCCAGCGTTACCGAATCTGCGCTGGTACCGGTACGATTTTCATCCGTAATACCCGGTTTCAGTTGCTTAGGATTCCACCCTGCCGGTTCTATTATTTCATAGCTCTTCGGGTCGGTATTGGGTTTACCGTAATTCGGATCGGTATCAGGCACCAACGACCTATACACCGGATAGTCTATAGCAAACGAATCAACAGGCGTATTCATCGGCAACAACTTATTTTTAATATAGTCCTTCCATTGAGGTATCTTCATATTTTCTATTTCCTGTTCCGTAAAGAAAAAAGTAGTACCAAAAGTTTGACCCAAGTTGAATCCTTGAGTTCTACAAATAGCATAGTCTCCCACCGAATCCAGCGTAACAGCATCACTACCTCTGGCATCTTTACGCAGAATAGTAATCGCATTGGTAAGACCATACAATATATTGGTGGAATTACCCACAAATACATCGGCGCCGTGTCCGACATGGGCTGCGTCCGCAGCCGTCGTAACGCGCTCTGTAAATGTAGTAACCTCTGTTACTTTATCTCCTTCTCCCCATTTTTGAACACCCTTGATGCCTATATCTGCCTCTAAAACAACCTTTGATTCTATCGCGGTTGCAACTGCTGTACCTATGCCCATTACAATTGCAGTGGTAATTGTCGCTCCATTGGAGAATAGTACGCCAATGTCTTCATTCATAGTATGTGTAACACTCTGATCTATTGTTTTAGAAGTCATACTCCCCTTTTCTATGAACGCATAGCTTTTAGAACCCGGAGGATCATGAACGACCATTTTGATGTCATCCGGTCCATACGTCATAAAATCATTACCCGTGCTCTCTTGTCCTAACAGGTATGCCGTCATGCCGGTTGAACCAAAATTGGAGTAATACGATATGCTGCCAATAGTAACAATCGTACTAATCGTACGGATACCATTTATTAGTTCCGGCATACCTCCCAAAAATGCATAAATAGCACGTCCCTGTGTATCCAATGAAATTGCTCGCTTAGAGTCCATCGCAATATCGGAAAACACCTGCACATCGCCTCCCTTAAGAGGTACAAAATCTGTAATACCGGTCTTGTAGTTCACATATTCTTCATGTGCAAATAAAGAAAAATAGTACAACTCCATTTGTCTGAACACTGCGCCACTACATTCCGGAGAAGCAAAAAGATACGACGAGCCATTCCACAAAGTTACCGTATCAACTTCGCCTGTATATTGATTCTTTATGACAAGTTCTTCATCACCAAAGAAAGCTTGCGGTACCGTATCATAAATTGTAAGACCTGTACTATCTTTGCCTATACTGTCTATACTAACTTGTTGCACCGTATAGGTAGGCGCTACCTGATAATAATAGCCCCATTCGGCATTGAAGCGCACCGTATCCGAATGTACAATCGTATCCATACGAAAATTATCCACCGCATTAGTGTCAGTAATAGGAACCGTGCGATACTCATTCCAATCGCGGACGCTGGTTTTGAACATACGGTCATCATTCACAGGCGACGAAGTTAAATCCAAGATTTCTAATTTGTTGTAAATCGGTGAACTATAACCCTGTACATTGATATTCTGTATCTCATATTGCTCCGGATATACATACGCTACATATTCGCCGGTTATCGGACTAACGCATATTTTGATGTCATTGCCATGGATGAGCATCACCGTAGTATCCTGTCGTAAATGAACACTGTCACTCAGCGTCCATTCTCCTTGATTGTGAAGTATCGTATCTTTGTGCGCTATGGAAGATGTATCTAAGGTATATTGAACTTTGTTTGCATGTAAAATCAAGGTATCAGCTCCGATGTTGTTGCGTCGCTCTCCAAAACCGGATGGTTTGTCATTCTCAGTCTTACCGCCTACAATATGTCCTATCAATTTAACACGCGTATTATCTTTAAAATTGAATTTTCGGTCATCAAAATAATTGACATTTTGTCCATTTTCCAATGCCAATCCATCGTTTACAAACGTATGTCCTGTTTTGACTACTTTTACTTCATGTACGCCAATAGGCACTTCGATTTCATAATATCCATCAACATCACTACTTATGATCTTTGTGCCTTTCATCATGGTTGCGCCGTCCACTGTGAAATTACAGCCTTCAACCG